>NZ_JAGWCV010000017.1:0-66913 GCF_020657735.1 Clostridioides sp. ZZV15-6383
AACTATGGATATTTCTGAAAGATGGACTCAAAAGATTAGAAATTGGACTCAAATTTTATCTCATTTAAGTATTTATTTTGAAGAAAGAATTTTAACTCTAAATTAATAAAGAAATATTTCAAAAAAAATAAGAAATTTTCTTAAAGGGGTAATAATTTTTGCAAAAATGGAAAAAATATCAAAATAAGGCTATGATTTTTAAAGCCATAGCCTTACCAATAAAAGTTTAATTATCACTTAAAAAATAAATTTTTATTTAAAGAATACACATAAATATTTCCAGACTCATTTTAAGGAGCTATAGGTAAATTTGTGTAAAACAAATTTTCCTATAACTCCTTTTTTAATCATAGCTCAGCTTTCGCACCAACTTTATATTCTTTTATTATTCTATTCAATGTTGGTCTACTGATATTTAATTCTTCAGCCATCTGTCCTTTATTTAATTCTCTACGCATATATTTATTATAGTATTCTTCAAAATTTTCAATTACAATCTTTTTGCTTCCTTTGTACTTACCTTTCTGTTTTGCTATTATTATACCTTCCATTTGACGTTCCAGTAGATTAGTTCTTTCAAACTCATTTATAGCTCCAATCATAGTCATCATTAATTTACCAACAGGTTTTGAACTATCTATGTTTTCCTTAGAACTAATAAGGTTTACATCTTTATCTTGAAGTTGCTCCACTATATTTAAAAGGTCTTTAGTACTTCTAGCTAAACGAGAGAAATCATGTACTACTACTACATCACCTTCTCTTACATATTCAAGTAGATTTTTAAGGGCTGGTCTGTTAACATCTTTTGCACTTATTTTTTCTTTAAATAATTTTTCAACATTATACTTTTCCATAGTGACAAGTTGTCTTGCTTCATTTTGTTCAATGCTACTGACTCTAACATATCCTACTATCATTTTCAATTACTCCTTGAAACAGTTTATTATACTTAAATTATAACATAATGTAAAAATGAAGTCTTTAACTTACCCTACAATATGTAAAATAATATAAAAAATAATCCTATTTTTCAATGATTTATATATAAATCAAATTCAAAAATCAAGTGTACTCCATTTTTACATATATACTATATACGATTAAATATTGGTTTTTTCAAGCATGAATATGTCATCTTTTTTATATAGACCATTCTCTAAATATTCCATGCAAAATATTTTTATTTAAGCAGAATAAAAAAACTTCAACAGTAATTAAACTATCGAAGCTTATATTTATCTATTATTTATTATATATATTATAAATTTAAGATTAAAGCATAATAATATAAATACTTTTAATTTGTTTTTATCATACTAGGTCATCATATATCTCCATCGTAATGAGTACTATAATTTCGCCCACTGATAAAACTCTATTTTAATATTTTTTTCTATTATTATAGAATAATTTTTAAATAATAATCTTTTATCTTATTTAACTATTACATAATATCATTTCTTTTTAAATAATACCTCTTTTTTACAACCCATCTATCTTTATCTATAATATTAAATATATCTGCTTCTACAATTATATTATATTTATTATCTATAGATATAAACAAATAATCTTCATGTTTTTTTTGTATGAATTTTTTTTTGTCTATTTTATAAACCATTTTTCTTATTCGTTTTTTACTTCTATCTTCATTTACTACTTCATTATATATTATTTTATATGAACAATTTTTATTTATGCAACTTAGAAGATTTAAAAAATTAACATCTTTTGACCATTCATCTAGTTGAGATACATAAAAATCAATATTCTTAGCACTCTTAATTAAATAACTATACAATGGTAAAAACTCGTCTTCATTAAATTCTCTATCTTTACTCGATATTTCTTTAATCTCTAAGTAATATTCATCTTTACTACTTTCTTCACAAAAATAATTTTTCATTAACCTATATATATTATCTTTTTTTTGTAATTCACTCGCATGCTGTTTATACTCTTTTGGTTTTCTTAGCCGAAATGTATCTATTAATAACCTATGTTCTCTTATTTCATTAATTATATAAGATTTATTACTATCTAATATGTTTTTAACTCTAGTTTTTATAGTGAGTATGTCAAAATCTAAATCATCATTATTTAGATAAATTTGTATTGGTATCTCAAGAAAAACAATATTAATTTGATTAATATCATCTACACTTACTAATTCATCACATAATGTATTTTTATCAAAATATTTTTTCACTATTTCTTCTTCAAATACTTCTTTAATTTTACGAATGTTTTTTCTATAAAACTCAATATCTTCCCCATCAAATATAGTCATTATTTTATTTTTATCACTAACTTTTTTAATGAGAATTTCATTTTTTAAGTCTATTATTTCTCTACTTATTGGATCTACATAAACATTTTTTAGTATATCAGATTCCTTAGTTGATAATTTAAATTCCTTTAATGCCTCTATTCCTTTTTGCATAATTATACATTTACTTGCTGTATTATATGCTAAGTCTTTTAAATATAAATCTGCTATAGTTATATTTAACATACTTCTATCAATCCCAAGTATACCTGAAATATCATTTATATTTGTAATTCCATTACTAATTAATTTTAAAATCATCTCTTCAACTAGGTTTAACTTCGTTTCTTTCCTCTTAGTTATAGATAGCTCTACATTGTATATGGGTAAATATATAGGTTCTGTTGAAATATATGTATAACCCTTATTTTCTGAAATTCGATTGTTATATACTTCTTGAATATATTTATCCAATTATATCACCTTCTTCTAAGTTTATTATTTCACATTCTTCTTTATTTTTCTTTATGTAATTAATAATCTCAACATATTTATTTTCTTTTTCATCCCAATTATAGAAAAAATCTAAGTCTCCACATATTATCAATAATGTTTTTGCCCTTGAAAATGCTACATTAATTCTTTCCTTCTCATGTTGAAAACCAATACTATTTTGAGTCCTAACTGTACTGTATATAATAATATCATTTTCTCTACCTTGAAATGCATCTAGTGTATTTACATCTATTGGTTTATGAAACTTATTAAAATCTATATTAGATATGGTTTTACTTATTAGATTCTTTTGTCCCCTATATCCTGTTATTACACCTATATCTAAATTTTCTGCATTTGAAGATTTATGTAAATCTATTAGTATGTCCTTTATTATTTTATTCTCAGTTAAGTTTATATAAGTTCCATTTTGCTTATCTTGATTTCTAGACTTTAAACCAGAAGTATTATACCAAATTATTGATTTATTTCCAAACCTCTCAATACCATGTCTTCTTTTTTCATCCTCGACTCCAGTCTCTAGTAATCCATCATAAAACACAGTACTTATTAAATCACCTATATTTCTAATCATCCTATATTGCTTTGTTAAAACTTGTTTGTGTGATTCTGGTAATATATCAAATAATATATCAAATAATCTAAATTTAGGATTTGCTAAAGTCTTAGCTGTAGGTGAAGACTCTTGATCATTGAAAGGAGGTAATTGATTTTGATCTCCAACTAAGATTATTTTTTTTGCCTTTATTATAGATACTAATAGTTCTGGTGAGGTTGCTTTTGCTGCCTCATCCACTATTACATAATCAAATTCCATTTCTCTTACAAACTCATTAGACAGAAAGCCAATGCATGTACCTGCTATAATAGTAGCACTATTTATTAATTGATAGTCTAAAGATTCATAATCTGCACATCGCTTTATCCAATCCATTTGTATATCTTTGATTTTTTGCCAATTTATTTTTTCATCTTCATCTAAATATCCTTTACTATTATATTCTATCTGTTTATTTTTCATATATAGATTAGAATTTTCTTTCACCTGATCATAAATATTCTTTCTGATAGATTCGACTGTGTATTTATCAAATATTTCTTTTGCAATATTTTTTTTTGCTCCTATTCTTATTATTTTGATATCTGGTTTTTTGTCTATTTCATCTAAATCCTCTAGTATATTATCCACAGCTGTATGGGATTGAGAAACAATTAAAATCTTTGGTATAGATAAGTTTTTATCTCCAGTATTTACTATCTGGCTTAATATTTCTTTTATTACTTTAGTCTTTCCTGTTCCAGGAGGACCTTGTATAAGGCTTATACACTCTGATTCAGATACTTTTTTGACAGCATCTTTCTGAGATTGATTCAATCCTTTCTCATGAAGGCTTAAATTTTTTAGGCTCTTAATATATTGTGGTTCTTCAATATCAAGTATTATATCTTTTAAGTTCCTAGAATTATACTCTTCATTATATAATGAATTTATTGCTCTTATTTGCTTTGTATATGATTTTATTTTATAATTATAATCTTCTTCTATTTGATTCTGTGAGTCTAATGCTTTTTTAATTTTACTCAAACTCTTTAAGTTATCAATATTTATAATTATCTCTACACCACTATCATCAAATACTACATCCTCATAACTACCAATACTTTCTGTTCTTAGCTTTCCATTCTCTTGTAATTCAATCAAATATCTTATATCACTGTCTAAATTATCATAGGAGGATCTATTCTTGTATTCTTTAACTTTTAAAATTATCTTATCATCTTTTATGTTATAACTATCAAATACTATCTTTCCATTTTTTATTTTTTCACTCTCTATTGATTCATCCAAACTTATTCTCCATTGTTGAAATAGCTCATTAAATTTTTTATTTTTACTATCCAATGATTTTATATTTTCATCATGGTTTTGGATCATATTTGTTAATTGTAGGCTGTTATTATAGTTATCAATAAGTTTATCTGAGGTGAATGAATTAATAAATTTCTTTTTACCATATATTTTTAAATACTTCTTTTGTCGTCTTTTCTTTTTATCTATATCTATTTTATACATTTTTGTAACTTGAAATAAATTAGTATCAACCTTATATAAACACTCCATGTACAAACAATTTCCAATAAATTCATATAGATTATTTTTTTCATTATAATGACCATATAACTTTTCAAATTCATCTTTTAGATATATATGTAAAAATTGATTCATCGTCATATCACTTCTAACTATAAAGTTGTTTTTAAGGTCTGTTAATTTATGAGAATCAACTCTAAAATAAAATTGATATAACATAGTATTTAGATTACCAATAGTATCTTCAAATGTATTTATCGCAATATTTATATCATTTAACCTACAATCTAAATCTTCTTCAAGCATTGATAAAATAATATTCCTAACATCTTTGTTTATACTTAAATCCTCAACAGCTTTAGCAATCTGTTCTTTAGACTTAGGTTCCTTACCTGTAAATATCCTAAAGAAAACTGCACCTATTGAATATATATCACTTATTTCTGTAGTTTCTTTACCTAATACTAACTCTGGTGCTGAATATCCTGTGGAAGACATTGGTAACATTGTCTCACTTTCTACAACTGACTTTATCTTGCTACTACCAAAATCTATAATTTTTATACCTTGGTCAGTATACATTATATTAGATGGTTTTATATCTCTATGAATAATCCCATTACTATGAGCATTACTGACAGCCTTTAATATTTTCAAGCAAATATCATACTTTTTTAATTCAGATAATTCATAAAAGTTTATATCTTCTAAAGTTTTATCTCCTGCATATTCAAGTAATATAGCTCCCATATTTGTTTTGCCATTTATCTTTGCACCAGTTTCATGATGATATATTTTTACTATATCATTGTATTTATTTAATTTTTTTAGTGCATTTATTTCTCTATTAAAAATGATTTTCTTTAGATCATTATCTAAAGGACCAATAAATTTCACAACATATCTTTTCTTTTCACCTTCATAATGCACTAATCTAACTGAATCACCTTTTTCAGATTCATATATTGTACGACCTACCCTATATCCTGACATTTTATACCTCCAATTTCTATATATACCTATTATACATCATATAGATAAATATCGTCTAACTCAATTAACATGCATATTTTTTAAATTTAATATATAGAATTATTACCACAAATGACTTATAATGTAAAATATTCAAACTAGGAAATAGGTTAAAAGTACAATTTTACAGAATTAGATATATCTTTATTCAAATGAAATCCATTACGTTCTACGAATTTCACAGCAAAAGTCATTATTATTCTCATATTACATTCTCTAAAAGCATATACTTTCCATAACTGTGATATCTTTTTAGAAAATAACTTGGCTCTTTTAGATAAATTTAATTCAGACCACTTAATTGAATTTAATTCTTTTATAACACAAGTAGCTTCTCTATCTACTAACTTCTAATCACAATAGTCTACACTTAAACCATTCAGTACCTTTTCAAACTTCTCAACGTTGATTTTTCTTGATTCACCAGCCCAACTATAAATATCATCAAATAAATACTTATGCAGTTTTTTAAATAGCCAAAATCAATTTTTTCATTATAGCATCAACATTAACAAATCTAGGATGTGTCATAGCATCTTCAAATATTTCTAATGTTTTATTATTCTTTCTTCCAAATTTATTTTTCAATATAGGAGCATCATCATATAAATATATCTCTTTCATATTTTAATTCTCTTTTTTATGTTATATTTTTTCATATAATTTTACTATTGCTTTTCTAGCCTCTTCAAGTTCTTTTATATCATTTACATAATCATCCATTAATATTTTTATATCTTATTCTACTTCTCTTGAATCTATTGATCCCATAGCTAATGAATCTTTGATAAAGTTTCTTCTTACGCTCTTTATTCATATTTTTAATCAAATATTCTTCCATAATATCCTTTCAATATATGTTTTATTAACCTGTCAGCAACATACAAGTTATTCAGTCTTTCTTAATATTATTTTGTCTTTACATAGCTCTAAAGTCACATGTGCTTCTTCTTCAATTATAGCTAATTCTCTTACCCAGTTTATTGGGATAGTCAATTTTAAGATACTACCAAAAAATATTGTTTTAGTAACTTTATCAATTAACTTCTCATTCTCAATACAATTTTCTTTATGTTTTTTTATCCAAATCTCTTTTTTATCTTTATAAAAAAATAAATCTACTTCTGGATCTTCTTTTGATATATTCAAGTATTTAATCCAATCTTCATAAAGATAGACTCTTGTACTACTTCTATCATTCCAAACTAAAAATTGCACTTTTTTAATTTGAATATCAGCATACTCATAATAATCTACATCTAAATTTAAAGCTTCAACTATTTTTTTTAATGTCTTTGTTGATATTTTGGTTCCATTTTCAAGCCTTTCAATTGTCCTAGCTGATACATCTAAATATCTTGAAAACTTTACTTTACTTAAATTCATTTCTTTTCTTTTTTCAATTATTCTGTTTACTAAATCCATTCTTTCACCTCTTTTTAAAAAGATGTGTCCTCTAGGACACACCTTTTTTATTTTTCATGTATATTTACTGTTGATTCCAATATTTTAAATAATCCTTGAATCAAATCTATATCTTTTTTCATTTCTTCATCCAGTGATATATTTTTTAATAAAGAAGTAACTCTTGTAACATCTGATTTAAGTTTCATCAATGTTATTTTTGTTTCATATATGGCTCTTTTCTCTTTATCACTAAATTCTTTGCTTTCTAATTCCTTTTTCAGTCTCTCATTCTCTAATTTTATTTCTTTATTTTCTGATTTTAGATGTTTTTTCTCTTCTTCAAAATCTTTCATTATTTTTTCTGATTTTATCTTAACCTCTTTCTCCACTTGTGAGATAATTTTTTCATTTTCTTTCTTTAAGTTTTCTAGTGCATTTTCTAACTCATTTTTTTCATCCTTATATTGAATTTCTAATGCTTTCTTTTCATCCTCAAATTTCTTTAATTCATCAATATATGCCTCTTGCTCTTTTTCACTCTTTCCTTCCATTTCTTCTCTTACTTCAAGTATTTTTTTATTAATATTTTCTGTTGCATCTTTTAATTTAATATCTTTTTCTTTATTTTCATTTTCGAGTAGTTTTATTTTTTCTGAATATTCTTTTGATAAAAGTTCCTTCTCTTCTTCTACTTCTTTAAATTGTTTTTTGATTCTATTTGCTTCACTTTTAGTTATATCTATCTTATTTTTAATTAAATCATATACCAAATTTTGTTGTTCCTCTGTTAATGTGGCAAATTCACTAGCATTTGCGATAGTTAATTCTTCTGTTTCTATAAGTTCTTTCAATTTTGGTATTAGTTTTTGATTAATAGTTGTATATCTTTGAACTTGTGTAGGTTTTAATCCTATATCTTTTGCAACAAACCCTCTTATGGTTCCCTTTGTACCATCTTTTTTCTTTTTCAGCGAATGTAATTCTGTCAATCTTTCAACTTGTTTTAACTTTTCTATTTCTGTTAACTCTCGACTTTGTGCATTTGATTGTATTAATACTATTTCGCTATCTATATCATCTAAATTTTCAATTTTACAAGGAATAAAAATATATTGTTTATATCCTTGTTCCACCAATAATCTATGTGCTTGATAACGCCTTTCCCCACTTAAAAGTTCATATTTATCATCTTTTTTCCTAACAACAATATTATGATGTAATCCATTCTCTTTTATATCATTTGCAAGAGTTTCTATATCTACAATTTCATAAAAGTTTTTTTCATTTCTAATAATGTTATCTATATGTATAGGTTCGATTTTAAACTGTTCCTGTTCTTTTAGTTCAACTTTTTGAACCTCATTTTTTATATTTTCCAATTTAGTTACTGCATTACTTTTCATAAAATTTTTAGCCATATAAAGTCCTCCATTTTCCAATTATAAGTTTAATTCTCTTGCCAAACTATAATAATCCTTACTTGCATTTGAGTTTTTCTTATAAGATACAACTGGCATACATTCAAAGGTTGATTCTGGTACAGTTACATTTTTTCTTATACTCACATTCAAAAGAATATCTCCTAGAAATTCTTTTAATCCTTCTTTTACTTGTTTATTTACAGTTGTAGGTTCATCTCTAGTTACAAAACAACCTCTTATGGCTAAAGTAGGATTAAATTCTTCTTTAATTTCATTAATTTTTTGCATTAAATCATTTACCCCATCAATTGTATATCTATCAATTACAAGTGGAACAAGTACTTCATTGCTGGCATGTAAAGCATTTGTTGTTATTAAATTCCACGCAGGTGGACAATCTATGATACAATAATCATAAATATCTCCAACTTGTTCTAAAGCTTTCTTTAATCTATCATGCTGTCTTCTTCCCATATCAAGCAATATTTCTCTTTCTGAATAAGAGAATCGTATATCTGATGGTATCAAATCAATATTATCAAACTCTGTTCTTATTATTACTTCACTAGTCAACATACCTTTTTTAGTTAGTAACTCTGCTATTGTATAATCTTTATGATTATAGTTTTCAGATGTATTTGATAGGTTAGCTTGTGGGTCTGCATCTACCATTAATACTTTATATCCTTTTTCAGCTAAAATTGCTGAAAGGTTTATAGTTGTTGTAGTTTTACCTACACCACCTTTTATATTGTAAATAGATATAATTCTCATTTTTAAATCTCCTTTTTATATTGATTTTTCCTAGTTTTTATCTTATACTTATGTTAGAATAATTAAATAAAACCGTGCAAAGTTTATTTAATCAAGATAGTGTCCATATAGGACACTTTTTTATTTGTTATAAAAACATCAATTTTTTTCATAACAGTTTCTTCCTTTCTTATTTATATTAATTACTTATTCAACAATCAATTTAATCACTCCTTTCTGCTTATATTTATATAATATCATGCTAGGCTTATTTTGTCAACACTTCTTAAACCCAGCATTTATTTTCTTGAAGCATAAAACCTTTGGAATTTTAACAATCAATTGATATTTTTTTATTCTAGGACTTTTACAATTCTGCTATACTGATAAGTAAAATTCTAATATCTATGAGCTATTAACATGATAAAAAACAATTATTTAAAGTTAAAAAATACGATATGAGTACAAAAGGTTTAATTGGTTACAAAGAATGAAGAATCACCAAATGATTGTTAAGGTGATTCTTCAAATTAATTTGCTGTACTTATCCAATTAAGAGACACTCTAACATAACTATTTTGTAGTCTATTTTTTTATGTCTTCAGAATACAAATTTATATCTTTACTTATATCTCATACACTCTCTTTTTTATACTAGCCAAAATCCTTATTTTCCCATAGTATATAAAAGTTCAGTTTATTTTGTTTATATATGATGAATAAAGTACGATAAAACAACCATATTTACAAATTTCAGAATCTGATATATTGTATAAATATAATAAGGTGATAATCATTATATTTTTAAGAAAGGACAAGTGCTTACATGAAAGAGGATTGTATCAGTATACATATAGTTTTATTAGGAACACAATTACACATATCTACAATTAGAAAATTGGACACATACCATTCAGATTTATTTCGTATAAAGTCAACAAGTTCAATCGCAACACTTCCAAACACAGATTTACATGATTGGTCATATAGCAAACAGGTTATTTCTTCATAGTTTAAACCTAACTCTGATGCAGATATTACTATTGCAATTATTGAAAATAAAATTGAGGGAAATTATTTTGCAAGGAGATTAACTGACAAAAGTATTGTTTTGTCATTTTACCAAGCAGAAGCAATTTTGCGAGATGCTAATATTGATTTATTCAATTATTTGTTGGTAATAATTTATAAAACAATAACAATGTATCAACTTGCAAATAATAAAATAGCTGAAAATAGTTCAGAATTTATACATGATGAAACCAGAAGTTGTATTTTTGATATGGCTGGAAATAAGTATGATTTAGTATACTCCACTTCAAATGCATGTCTTTGTCAACAATGTGAAGCTCATTTAGGACAGAGAAGTTTACCATCTAATTATATTTCTACACTAAAGAAAGAATTAAAAAAAATTCGCAAAAGCAAATATATTAGACTTCTTGATTTTATAAAACAAAAGCCAATAGTATCATTGATAATTACTGCTATTTTTTCTGTTATTCTTAATATTTTATCATGTTATATTTTTGAATTACTATTCAAATAAAAAATCATGGGATCTACTTCAAAAATGTAATTCTATACATTGCTATCATACTAAATATCTCTTTTTTCAATAATATATAAAGTGAATGTCTCAAAATAAAAATTTGAGTATCTCCCTTATATAAAAAAGAAAATTTATTCCTAAGAAACTCTAATCTATGTGATAATTGTTCTTTGAAAAAGACTATTGATGAAACATTAACTTTAAATTTTTATAATATATAAACTGATGAATTAGAAGTTTAAACAAGATACAAGTTTAGAAGTAAATCTTAAATCAAATATAAGTGTAGATATATTTTAAAAAAATATATACTTTATTAAAATAGAAAAAGTAGAGTTAAATATATTTAACTGCTAATAATAAACACATATATGATTCTAATACGCATTAAATTTTAAATGATGTAATTATGGTATAATAAAATAAAGATGCAAAAAGGAGTGATAATTATGGCTACAGCAAGAAATATTATAAATGAATTTTATAATTTGGATGAAAACGAACAAGAAAAAGTAATAAAGGAACTTTTAGATTTTAATGCAAAAAAAAATCTTGATGAAATGATGGATGATACAATAGATGATAATATTGAAGCTCTAAGAAAGTTGGCTGAATAATGTATATCTCATTAACATTAGATGAGATTTTAAAATATCATCAAAAAATAATAGCTAAAAGTGGTGGCTCTCAAGGTATCAAAGATATAAAATTATTAGATAGTGCTCTTAATAGAGCAAATGCAACTTTTTCTGGAATTGACTTATATAAAACAATTGAAGAAAAAATATCAGTTACGACACATAGTTTAATAAGTAACCATTGTTTTATTGACGGAAATAAAAGAATTGGTATTTCTACAATGCTTTTATTATGCAAATTAAATAAAATTTCAATAGAATATTCTCAAAGTGAACTTGTTAAATTAGGATTGGAAATTGCTTCTAATATCGCTGATGAAATATATATTCTTGATTGGATAAAAAAACATAAACAATAAAAAAGATGCCCCCAGGGGACATCTTTTTCACCTTATAGATAAATATATAAATTATACATATAATTATTAACTTAAAAGTATAATCTTAGAGAATATATATTATTTTATCTTAGTTTTTGATTTCTGTTTAAGTAATTTGAGAGCTCATTTTATACATAAAAAAGACACTTCAATTTTAAAGAAGTGACTTTTCTGGTTATGTAATTACATGTGTAAACGATTTGCCATCATATCAAAAGTATTATATCCTACAATTCCATCAGAAGTTAAAGCGTGTCCTCTTTGGAAATGTTTTACTGCATTATATGTAGCAGGTCCAAATGAACTATCTAAACCAAGGTCATAATTCAACTGACGTAACATTAATTGTACACAGTGAACATTATTTCCTTTTGTAACATATCCGTATCCAACAAGTGTACGAGTACTTATTGTATAATTTTTATCGCCTGAGATAGTAATAGTTGCTTTATCTGGGTCATATTTTCCATAATATTGTGAATATGTTCCAATACTTTCATCTTCTAAGCTAAGAATATTTTTATCATCTGGAATAAATATTTCAGCATTTGGGTCAGGGTCTATATTTAAATCCTTACATTTTTGTTCATAATATTCTTTAACTTGCTCTGGTGCAGTTTCATACTTAAAAGTATATCCAGTACTTTTGAAATTTATTATAGACGCTTCATTTTGATTTGAACTATCGTCTTTTTGCTCTGCGAATGCTACACTTGTAAATGTAAGCATTAAACAACAGAAAAGTGTTAAAACTTTTTTTAACATAAAATCCCCCTAAAAAATAATTATATTTCTACTTAATAAGTGTATTACTTTTAGTAGATACTTCTATTTTATCAGATTTTTTTGGATTTTCACCTAAAACTTTACAAGTTTCTTCATACATTTTCCGATATTTTTCTGGAGCAGTTTCATATGTGTAATCTATAGTCTCTGCAAATTTAAAACCATCAAGTTCAGTATTAGATTTATTTTCATTATATATTTTAGTTTGTATAGTTTCTAAAATATTAATTTCTAGAAAAGATGTGCTTGTAATTATAAATATTAATATTCCTAATACAATGCCACTTCTCCCCTTGTCATTTATAATATTTTCAAGCCTTGTTTCTAAGTCTGATTTATTAAACTCTGTTGTTAACAGTGCTACATTAGTATTGTTAAGAAGTTCTATTGACTTAAGTAAGGTTCTACCATAAGCTTTTTTATCTTTAATAGAGCAATTTTTTATAACACTTTCATCACAACAAAGCTCACAATCTGTAGCAATTTTTTTACTCATAATATAAATAAGAGGATTAAACCAATATAAACTTTTTGTAAATATAACTAAAAACTTTATTAGAATATCTTTGTGTTTAAAGTGTATTAATTCATGTTTTAAAATCCAATATATGTCGTTAATATCGTATTGTAAAGCAGAAGGTAAAAGGATATATGACTTAAATAATCCAATACCTGCTGGGCTTTCTAATTCTTCTGTATATCTTAGTGTAATAGTTTTTTTAATATTTAATTCAGATAATAAATTATAGTAAATGTTATTGATACTTTCATTTTTTACTTCAAAAGAAGTATCAATAACCAAATTTTTAAATTTAAAATATTTAGTTATTGCATTGTATAAAAATAATATTGTTCCAGCTGACAAGATTAATAATATAAAAAAAGAAACATTTATTTTTTCTTTAAAATTATTGTTAAGATTAGAAACATTATTAATTAGAAAATATTTTTTAGGTGTCTCTACAAAAAAATCTACTGAATAATTAAACATAAAAAATAACATTCTAAATACAATAATCAACCAAATATAGTAATTAAATTTTTTACTAAACCTTTTAAATATAAAGACCTTTAAAAACATTAATATACAAATACCAAAACTACTTATAATAGTAGTTTTTAAGATATTGTAAAACAAAAAATTATTCATCTTCGTTGTCTTTAAAGAGCTCTTTAAATGATTCTATTTTGTCTTCTGGGATAGCTTGAGTATTAATTAGTGACGTAACCCAACTTTTAATAGAATTGCCATGAATATTTGTACCGATTAACATTGTTTCAAAATCTTTATATTCTCCATATTCGACAATAGTTTTATAGTGAGTATATCTATCTATTTTATTAGCTTCTAAAAACCCTTTTTTGACAAGTCTTGATAAAAGTGTAAGTGTTGTTGTTTGTTTCCAACCATATTTCTGTTCCATTGCAAATGTAACATCTTTAGATATTACAGTATCATTTTTCCTCCATATAAATTTCATAATTTTTAATTCTGCTTCTGGTAATTTTTTTAACATAGTATCTTCCCCCTTTCTTTTAATACTACAAAATTAGAGTGAAAGAGTCAAATAAAAAATTTGTAAATCAAAATAAAATATATTGACATATATTTTATTTTGATTTTATGTTAAATTTTTTAATAAAATCGAAGTGAATCAAAAATAAATATTTGGAACTATTTTTTATGTTTTTAGTCAGTTAGAATAAGGTTATCTTCATATTTAGTAGAAACTTCTATTATATCTGAATCTCTAGGAGTTTCCCCTAGTTTTTTACAAGCTTCCTCATACTTCTTTCGATATTTTTCTGGTGCAGTTGCATATGTATAATCTATAGTTTCATCAAATTTAAAACCTTCATTCTCAGCATTAGCTTTGTTTTCAGAATTTATTTTATTTCTGATAGGTTCTAAAGCATTAATCTCTAAAAAAGAAGTACTTAAAATTATGGAAATTAGTATTAATAGTACAATACCATTTTTACCTTTACTTTTTAGAATATTTTCGAGTCTTATTTCTAAATCTAATTTATTAAATTCTGTTGTTAACAGTTCTGTATCATTAAATTTAGCAAGTTCTATTGAATGTAGTAAAGTCAGTCCATATAATTTTTTCTCTTTTATAGAACAATTATTCATAACACTTTCATCACAACAAAGTTCGCAGTCAGCAGCAATTTTTTTGCTCATAACATAAACAAGTGGATTAAACCAGTATAAACTTTTTATAATTTCTACTAAAAATTTTATTAATATATCTTTATTTTTAAAATGTATTAATTCATGTTTCAAAATCCAATAAATTTTATCTCTGTCATATGGTAAATCTAGTAATAATACATATGATTTAAATAAACCTATACCTGCTGGACTTTCTAATTCATCCGTGTATCTTAAAGGTATATTCTTTTTTATATTTAGTTCAACTAATAAATTTTGGTATATATTGTTTATATATTCATCTTCTACTTCAAAAGAAGTATCAATAACCAAATTTTTAAATTTAAAATATTTAGTTAATGTATAAGACAAAGAAGCTATAGCTATAATTATCCAAATTAATAGCATTAAAAAAGAAATATCTACACTTAGATTAATTTTATTATCTAGTTTAGTAATGTTATCAATAAAAACATAATTCTTAGATGCTTTTTTAGTAAAATCTATAGAATAGCTGAAAAAGAAAAACATCATTCTAAGTATAATAATTAACCAAACATAGTAATTAAATTTTTTACTAAATATTTTAAATAAACTTGTCTTTAATAATAACAATATACATATAGAAATACTGCTTATAATTGTTGTTTTTAATAAACAATCAAATAAATAATTCATCATATAATTATCATACCCCTCTAAAAAACTATTTCTGGTGTTTTATTTTATAATTTTATATATTTTAAAACCAATACGCAATAATATGGAAAAAAATACCTGTGGATATTTTAAAAAAATAGTTCTATCATTTAAGATAATATGTTAAGGAGCATAGTTAAATGGGACTTAGAAAAATAGAAAAAATATATAAAAAAGTATTAATTACAATAAAACAAATATTTAAAAACTATAATGATAAACTTATATATTCAGTTTCTACACTACATAAAGATGAACACTTAACTGAAGAAAAACTCAAGGAATTAGAAAATTGGGTCAAAAACTGGGAAGATGAGGATTAATATGTAAAATCATCTTAAAAAGAGTTATATGTTTAAATAACTCTTTTTTACTTATTATATCTAGTTTTACTTAAGTTTTTTATTAAAGCAGATAAAACATCTGAAACGATTTTTAACCCTTCTGAATCTAAATCTTCTAAACCAGCTAATATATCACTTTGTAAATGTGGTTTTGCATATTTAACATAATTTTTAAGAATTATATCAGAGGTTGTATCTAATTCATTTACGATTTTAATAAATGTTTCTAAACTAGGTATTTTCCTGCCTCTTTCAATATTGCTTAAATGATTATATCCTATACCAACTCTCTCTGCTAATTGTTCTATTGTAATTCCTAACTCTTTTCTACGCTCTCTAATTCTTTCACCTAAATAATCTATATTCAAATTTATATTCTCCTATTTTTTATATAATTCTTATTAAAATTCTTATTAATTAGTATATATTTTAAAATGAATACTTTTAACAACCCATAAGATATAAAAATACCTAATAGGATATATTTATAAAAATATTCTATACTTATCAAATGAAATTATGTAAGAAATTTAAAAAAAGGATCTGTTATTCCGTTTGCTCCAGTCATTCCCATATTTACTGTTGAACCTACATCTTGATATAAACTCCTAAAATAGTAGCTGATTCTGGATATGAAAGTGAGGAAAACTATGCATTTTTAGAGTGTAATAATCAATATTAAAATAAATAAAAAAAGAGCTCTCACAGAACAAATTTAATTTGCTCATGCGACAGCTCCTTTATATATTAAAATCGAATTTAATTATTTTCTTTTTCTATTACTAAAAAATAGGCAAATAGAAGATAGAAATCCTGTGATAATAAATCCCATCACTCCTCTATCACCAGTTTTAGGAGAAATTTCAGAAGAGGATTTATCTAAATTATTTTCTTCTGAATCATTATAACTATCATCATGATTATTGTTTGAAGATGGATGAGTTATATTATTAAACTTATTAGGATTGTTATGCTCATTATCATAATCATTTTTTTCATTTTTATCCTCATCTTTGTTTAATTCAACTTTTCCATCAGGATGTATTATTGCTCCATTTTCAGGTACAATCACAGTCCCATCTGGAAATATAATTATTCCTCCTGGTGGTACAATTATATTTCCATTATTATCAATATTTGGTTTTTCACCTTCTTCATTTGGTTTAATCTGTGTTCCATCTGGTTTTTCAATTATTCCATCTGGAAATATTTTATTTCCATCTTTGTCAATGAATATATCTTTGTTATCATCTTTACCTGTATCATCATTTATATTAGGAAGTTTATCCCCATTTATGTCATCTTCATCTTGATTTGGTTGGTCTGGTCTATTTGGAATATGATTATTATGTGAATCATCATTATCATTACTTCCCCAATCCGGATTTGGATTAGGTTCTTCACCATTGTTATTATCCCAGCCTCCATCTCTTACAAACACTGTTGCTCCTGCTATAGTTGTATTATTATCAGAGTTAGTCACCTTATAAGTGACATTGTACGCACCAGGTTTAATTGTATTTACAATTCCAGATGCTTTTATTTTTGATGTTATATCTCCATCAACATCATCATAAGCATATACTCCACTTTTTATATTAAATGTGTCTCCTACGTTTAGATATTTATTATATGTTTTTATTCTTGCCCATCTTCCATTTTTCCAGTTTTCATTATTTCCTAAATCTGGCTTATATTCTCCTTTTGTTATTACATACACTACTCTAGTAAATTTTACTTTGTTAGCATCATTATCACTTACACTATAAAGTATTACATATGTTCCAACTTCATTTATGTTTAAATCAGTCTCATAAGTTACTTTATGTGTTATATCTCCATCTTCTTCATCAATTACTCTTATTCCGTTTAATATTCTATCTTCTCCATATTTTTCTCCTACATAAATATAATCTTCATTCCAAAAATTAGCCTCTGGAGAACTATTTATTTTATCTGGTTTGGAATCTGGTAATTGCTCACTATAGTCTATAACTATTACCTTACATGTTCTTAAAGTCTCTTGACCTTTAAAATCAATTACTGAATAGGTTAAGTTATATTCTCCTTTTTCATATCTATTTACAAATCCTTTTACCTTGATAAAATTAGTTAAATCTTGACCTCTGTAGTCTTTTGCAGTAACACCTTCCATTATTTTAAATTCATCACCAATTTTTATTGTAGCTGTACTTACTCCATTTATAACAGGAACTCCATTTATGTCTATGATAGGTGGCTCAATTACTTCCTCAACAGGTGGTTTACCAATTTCATAATGGACAATATCTCCTTCATTATCGTAAGAATCAATTGGCATAATATGAATATATTTATATCCTTTGTGTTCAAATTCTATTTTATTAGGAGATATAGATGTAGTTATCATACCACTTTTTAAATTATCTTCTCTTTTATTACTTAATTTCCATTTAAAAGATTTAACAACTCCACTCAGATTTCCTCTAACTCCCCAATCTACTCCTTCTTCATTTGTCATATCTCTAAGAATTAAATTATCTTCTTTTAATCTAGTCCTAACTTGATACTTTTCAGAAGCTCCTATATCTTTAGCATCTATATCAAGTATAATTTTATCCTCTAATTCATCTGTATCCATATCACTTCCTTGTATATTATTTATTTTAGAACCATAAATATCTTTTGCATTTTTATCCACGAAACTTAAATCTTCTGTATATCCAATAGTTTTATAGTTTCCAATTTCATAATCATATTTTCTAACTTCATAAAATACTTTATCTTTTAAAGGATTCTCTTCCCAAGATATAACTAAATTATTTTCTTCAAAATCTGGTGTTACTTTAATTTCCATATCTGCATATACAATTATATTTCTTTTCACTTCTCTTTTGTTCCCTTGTGAATCTTCAACTTTATATGTTAATATATATTTTCCATTTACATTTGAATCTACTTTTCCCTCAACCTCTATTTTAGATGTTAAATCTCCATCTTCTGTGTCATATGCACTTACTCCTTTAAGTTGGTCAAATTTATCTCCTTCTTTAACTCTTATCGTATTTAAACCTCTTATAACAGGAATATGGTTAGTATCATATTTTCCACTTATTAAGTGATGTGCAGTTTTACTTACATTCCCATTTGAATCAATAGCTTTTACGTGTAGAAACTTAAATTTACTATTAGATATATCTATATCAAGTACATTTTTTGCATTTACAAAATTGGCTGCTTCTGTATCTTCTTTATTATCTATTATGTAATTAAACCCTGCTAGTCCAACTGAAACAGAACCATTTTTAATTTCACTGGAGTTTACAACATTACCATTTATATCTATTGCTTCAACGAAGTATCTATATGTTGATGCTAAATCTCTTGCTAATAATTTTAATTCAGTATTTTGTTCTGAATCTTTATTGATTTCTTTGTCTGCTAATTTTATTATATTTTTACTTAAAATAGTAAATCTACCAATTTTACTTGTTTCTTCTTCTGTGATTACCTCATTTAAATATGTTATTACTGGAGAGCTTACATCATTGGCTGAATTATCTATAAATGTTGTATCAGCGAAAACGCCTTTTTCTTCAAAATCATATCCATTTACATCCGTTCTGTATAGTTTATATTTAACAGCATTTTTTACTTCATTCCAACTAATTAATAGTTTATCTTTTTCTTGTTCTTCTATGTTTAAGTTCATATTACCTGTTACATGAACTTTTACAATTACTTCTGACTTTAATCCCTTATTATCTTCAACACTATATTTAACCTCATATACACCTTTTACTTGATTATTAACTTCTCCTTCAATAACTAACTTATCTGTTAAATCTCCATCCTCCAGGTCATATGCTTTCACACCATCTAGTTTATTAAATTCTTCTCCTATTTTAATAACTCTATTTTTTCCTTTTACAACTATTCTAGGTTCATTGTTATGTGTTTCATCAGCAAGTTTGATATGTTTTGTTTTTGTAGCATTCCCTTGTTCATCTATTGCTTTTATATGAAGATATGTGTTATAAGTTACATTTTCAAAAGAAAATTTTCCATTTATATTATTTATAGTATTATCAAGTTCTGTATCTGGTTTTTCATCAACAACATAGCTGTATCCTTTGAACTTAGATGTAACTGTAGATTTAGAAGTATTTGAATATGCAGTTTGATAATTGTCTTTATCATAACTTTCTACTTTATATTCATAGGTTGTTCCAACCTCTTCTGCATGAAATTCTAATCTTGAGTTCATCTCTTTATCAAATATTAAAGAAAAATCATATATTGGAGGTGTTATATCTTTTCCATCCATATCATTAATACAGTTTTCTTTTGTATTTTCTAAGATAGTTTCAAATTCATCTGAATCACTATTTAATTCTCTTCTAAAAACTTTATAATACTCTGCATTTTTATATTTGTTCCAATTTAATTTAACATAATTATTTTCATCATCATTTACAGTATTTAAAACAATATCTTGATTTGAAATCATTTTTTTGATATGTGCAGTATCTTCATAAGTGTTTAGATTAGAAATATCTTTATTCACATCAAATTCAACTACATATCCATTTATTTTAAATTTTGGAAGCAAACCTGGTAATGTAGTATCATTTGGAATATCGTTCCATTTTCCATTATTCTCCTTTATACTTTGCACATAATCTTCTTGTACATCAATTCCACTTTGATCATTAGGTTCTCCATCAATCCAATTAAAATAAGTTGCTTCTTTTGTCTCATCTTCAATTACAGATACCCATTTTTCATCTAGCCTTTTTAAGTTAATCCATATAGACTGAGGTGACATACTATTTATTATAGATTGTTCCTCAGATGATTCTATAGTAAGTAAATACCCTTTAACACCTTCTAATTCTTGTTTTTCAGCTTCTTTTCTTGCGTCTTCCCATGTTATTCCTGACGCATTTACAAACTTATAATAATGTTTATTTTGGGAATTATATACTATATCCTCGGCTAATGAATTTCCAACTCTTATATTAAAATCAAAATCAGTTGTATTATCATGCTCTATTTTTAATGACTTTACTAGACTATTAGCTTCTTCTGTTGTATAACTATCATCTAATATTATTTGTTGACCCTTAAAAGACTTTTTAATTCCTTTGTCCGTGTAATTTATTACTATGCTTTCATTGTACCCAGAAGTAATGTACAGTTTAATTCCATTTATTTTTTTATCACTATTGTTTATAACTGATGCATTAGGAAATTCTGTACAAAATCTTGTTTTATTGGGCTCTCCTAAATTTACATTTAAATAATCTAAATTTTCTTTTACTGTTATTGTCTTTTCTTCCCTGCTTTCTTGCTCTTTACTATCTTTTACACTATATTCTATTGTCCATTTCCCTAAAATACTTGTATCAAATTTATCAACTATTCTACCATTTGGGGTTTTAATATTAACTTTTATATCTTTAGTTAAGTCGCCATCATAATCATCTGTAGCTAAAATATTTTCCATAATATTGTATTTTTTATTTTGTCCTACTGATATGTTTCCACCGATTTTTAAAACTGGCGGATTATCTATAAATAATCCTGTTATTGGTAACGTAACTATTTGGCTCTTATTTCCTGCTTTATCTATAGAAATTATATGTACATATTTTTTACTTGCTAATTCTTTTGCAGAAATAAAACCATCTGTACTATTTATGTTGTCTCCTAGATTTGATGATGGAGTAGGATTATCACTTACTTCATAATTAAAACCTTCAAGACCAGACTTTATTTCAACCATTTTTTTGTTTGAAGTATGTGTTACATCTCCAAATTTTGATACACCTTCTATATAATATTCAAACTTTGAACCAATATCTTCTGAATTAAATTTTATTCCCTGTTTTATTCCTGTTTGATATAACTTATGTGCAGGAGTTGTTGGTTCATTTATATCTTTTCCATTTATATCTTCAAGATAGCTTTCATCCAATTTTTGTGCTAAATAAAAGACTGTGTTTGCTAACATATTTTTCTCATCAGTTGTAACGCTTCCACTATGTCCCATTTGGATTTGTGCTGTATTTTCATGTATGCTTAAATAAGCATTTTGAGATACATTTTTTCCATCTATAGTTCCTTTATATCCATCATATTTCTCACTGCAACCAAAATAAGGATATCGATGGTTTTTGGAGTTGTGGAATTTTATAATAACATCATCTTCCAAAGGGTAAGCATTTAGATTACTATGAGATTCTGGTATCTTAAGTACATCTCCTACATTACCCAGTTTATTTGGATAATTTAATGCCTCATGAGATTTATTAATTTCTACTTCAACCCCACATACTTCATTTGATTTATTGTATGATTTCATGTAATAATCTTCTGTAAATTTTGGGAAATTTCCTATACTTTCTCCAATGTAGTGATGTCCTAAAAGTATGCCGATATTATTATCTTTTGCCTCATTGATAGCTAATACAGACTTAATTGGAAGTGAAGTAGCTGTAGTTATATTAGCAAATCCACAAGCAATTACATCATATTTATATTTTCCATTTTTATCTTTTAGGTAAAAATCTGGATTATTATTGAAATCACCATTACTTACAGTGTCTATATCAATTAACCTTTGACCAGATTCGGTTACCCAATTTTTAAAGGTATCTTTAACGGAACTAGTTGGATATATATTTAAAACCTTTACTTTTTTACCTTTTGCATAGTTATTGGATGACATTGCTTCAAAATCACCCATTCCATTTTTCTTTTGATATACTTTATAGTAATCTACATCCTCAACATCATTCCAGTCAAGTATTACTTTATTTTCTTTTTTATCCACTAAAGTATTAAGTACTATATCTTGTTTAGATTCAAAAGGTTCAATATTTATAATGCTTTCATAATCAAAAATATTTATTGTATCTGGAGAAGGAAGTTTATCTTCCAGCCCAAACTCTACTACAAAACCATTTTTTTCTTTATTATCTGTTGATGCTTCATTCCAAAAGGATTGATTTGTTAACATACTTAAAACTTCTTTTTCGCTTTCTGAATCTATTTTTACTAAATAACCTTTACTACCTAAAAACTCTTGTTTACTTGCTTCTTTTTTAGCATCTTCTAAACTAATTCCATTTGAATAAATAAATTTATAATAATGATTATTTTCATAATTATAAATTATACTTTCAGCATCATTACTACTTAAAACTATATTAAAGTTGAATTTCTTACTATTATCATGTTCAATTTTTATTGATTTAATTAAATTTTCAGCATCTTTAATAGTTAATTCATCATCTATAACTATACTTCTATCAGTTGTTATTTTTTCAATTCCATTTAATGTATAATGAACTTTCATAGAATCATTAAACTCATTACTAAAATACATCTTAATTCCATTTACCTTTTCATCTTCTTTAAATTCTATTTTAGCATTTGGAAATTGTGTAAACTTACTTGTTGTCAATAGTTTCCCAACATTAAGTTTTAAGTTTATATTTTTTATTACATTTATTTTTCTAATATGTTCTGTAGTTTGCCCCTTGCTGTCAGTTACCTTATATTCTATAATCCAGTTTCCTAAAATATTTGTATCTATGTCAGATACGACTTCTCCTTTAGGAGATATAATTTTAGTATTAATTTTACTTGTTAAGTCTCCATCTATTTCATCAATAGCAGACACTCCTTCATTTATATCTATTTTACTGTTTGTTTTTAAGGAACAGTCTCCAGGTACATTTATAATAGGAGGTCCATCTACAAATATACCTAGGATTGGAATTGTTTTTATATCACTAATATTACCTATATTATCTACAGAAGCAACATGTAGATAATTCTTATCAACTAATTCTCTAAGTGGTATAAAACCATTACTTTTATTTTTTAATTCAATTGGTGTTGTAGCATTATTATTTACTTCATAAACAAACTCTTTAAAATCACTTTGTACATTTACGTTCTCAACATTAGATGTCCCTATTTTATTTCCATTTTTATCAATTGCATTTACATAATATGAGTATTCTGTTCCTAAATCATCTGACTCTAATTGTATTCCTTTTTTTAATCCATCTAATTGTATTTCATATTGTGGAATTGAAGGAGCTGCTAAATCATTTATGTTATAATCATCTGTTTCATTAATATTTGATGTTACACTCTTACATAAAGACCAGTTAACATCTTCTTTTTTCTTAACATAAATATTATAAGCATATACTTCTAAATCACTTGTCCATTTTAAGATTGTTTTTTCTAATTTATCTGCTAATGTAACTTTTAAATTTATATTTGGCTTTATTTTAACAGAACTCGAAACTTTATCTAAAAATCCAAGTTTACTAACATTTGAACTTCCCCAACCATTTGCAACTGTATAAGTTATAGAAACTGCATCATAAGAATCTCTTTGTACATCAATTTCTCTTGTTGATAAACGGTCATAATCTGGATAAACAGTTGTAAAACGCCCTATTTCTTTCCATATTCCATTTTTTAATCCTTTTATATAAAAACAATTATCTACTCCACTTGTTTTTGTTAAGCTTACAGCACTCATTTTTAAAGGGGATTTAAAATTTATTGTTGCAGTACTACTCCTTCCAGAATACCAACCTTTCCCATTTAACACTTCTGGTTTATCTGATGTAGTTCCTAGAGGAATATATCTTTCTTCTGCTAAAGTAATATTTAAATTATATTCTAAGTTACTATCGCATTTAATTTTTAGTGTGTTTAGTACTTCATCCAATTCATGTTGATTAGAAACTGGTATAGATAAATTATTTTGTTTTTTAGTATATTCAGTATCATTTAATTTATATTTTATTTCTATATCATCACTAAAACCTGTTTCAAAGTTTATATTTAAATTACCTTTTCTATATAGTAAGCCTTTAGCACTTGGAAATACTACATTTCCATCTCCGTCATTTTCATAATCACCTAAATTCAGTTCTAAATCACCTTGAATTTGAGGTATACTATAATTTTGTGTTTGTATTATTGTACTTGAATTACCTAATAAACTAATATCTAGCTCACAACCTTCATATTCATTGTAACTTATAGAAAAATTACTTAAAAATTCATCTAAAGTTTCTTGAGTCAAATCTTCAACAATTATCTCTTTTCCATCTTTTGTTATTTCTTCGCCATTTAAAGTATAATTAATCCATACATTAGTTTTTGATGAAATACTAATATTAGCCTTATCTTGAATCCTACCTGTTGCACCTTTAAATGTTATTTTTCCATTAGAATATTCTATTTTACCCAAATCTATTTTGTCTGCTACTTCTTCTTTTATATCTAACTTAATATTTTCTTTTATATCACTATATCTTAAATATAAATTTCTAATATCCAGTGTAGAACTACTAGTAAACTTTACTTCATCATAGTAACCAGAATTTAAATTTATCATTTCAAAATCATTAGAGCTATGTGTTCCTATATCTGACCACTTACCATTTTTCAATCCTTTTATAATAGTTTGAGAATTTCCATTCAAAAACGCTACTCCGTTTAGATAAATATCTTTTGTATTTTTTAATGTTAAAGTATTGCTTGAATTACTTATAAAAAAACTATTACTACCAGAAAATACATTTTCTGCTGTGTGTACACTATCAGATGCTCCACCTTCTGCTATAATTCCTTTTGGTACATTTTCTATAGAATTATTATTGTTTGTTATTAATGAAATACTCGCACTATTTTCAGTCTTATTATCATAGTAAATTTTAATACTTTCTAGTATTTCATTTAACTCAGTTTCATTATTTACATCTATTTCACAGTCCCCTTTTTTCTCAACAGCTTGTTTATTTTGCATATAAGATATTTTATTTTTATCACTATTCTTTTCAAAACTTATTAAAAGTTTAACTTCATTTCCTTTAGCATTAAAGTCTTTAAATGATATACTTCCATCTTCATTAACAACTTTATTTCCTAAATCTAAACTACATACATTTGAATTATAATTTATTTTTTCTTCTACACTTCCATTGTTAAATTCAATTTCATTAATTGTACAAGAGTCTACGCCAGAATGTTTTTGTTTTATAATTATTCCATCATATATATCTTTTTCTACATTTATTTTTTTCTTCCCATTTATTTCTATTGAATCAGTTGTACTATCTCCTATAGTTTTCCAAACATTATCTTTTAAACCTTCTATTGTAAAATTTTTATTTGCTTTTATAAGTACATTTTCTATATATGTTTTTTCTTCAAACAAAATAGTAAATGTGCTATCATTTTGATTTATAGCTCCATAGAAAGTGTCGTTATTTCCATCAATCGCTCTCTCTGGCTTATATAAACGAGATGGTTTACCTTCTACACTTTTAAAGATGGGTAATCCTCCTAGTGAAACATTAAAGCCTAATTTTTTATTACCATTTGTATTTATTTTTAAACTTTTTAATACTTCATCTAATTCTGTTTGATTCTTTATAGGTATTTTTATATTTTTACCAGTAATGCTTTCTTCTTGTGAGTTTAATGTATACAAGACAGTCACATCATTATACGCATTTCTATTGAAGTCAAATCTTAAATAAGTTGCTTCTTTAAGTTTGCCTTCTGCACCTTGAAAACTTAATATTCCATTATCATCTTTATATTCTCCCATATGAAGTGAAATATTTTCATTTTCACTTTGTAAGTTATTCTTATACGTTGGTTTATCAGCAAAAACATTTATATTGCTAAGTGTTATATTTAAACTAGTTGAACTTGCAATTACTGTAGATAATAATATAGAAATTACCTTCTTATTATACATAAACACCATCCCCTCATTTTCATAAAAAATAGTCCCTAATAAAGAGACTATTTTTTTACAGATTTACTTTTTTCTCTATTAAAAAAAATGACTTAAAAAGTCATTTTCATTCTCATTTTCTATTCCAAGTTTTATATTTTGTAACTTTTTTAGTTCATAAGTGTTTTGCAACTCTTGTATCAACTGTTCATGTTTCACTTTTTCATCTTGAAACACTATTTTTATTACTGTTTCTTTTATATTATATTTATTCAACATATACAATATCCTCATTACTTTTATTTAATAAAATTTTTATTTTGTACCATTTATCACATCAAAATATCCATCAACATGTGTAACTCCTGTTGTTATTCCATCCAATACATCTTGTACTGATGCTAAATCATCATTAGCCTTGTTTATTTCATTATTTATAGTTGTAATGTTTGTTGAATCATCTGCATCAGAACTTCCTTTTAGTTCATTATATCGTTCAGTTAAATTAGCTCTTTCTTCTTTTAATCTATTTACTTCTTCTATTAACTTTGCTTCTCCTTCTGCTAATAGCTTTGCATCATTATCTAATCCTAGTAATGTATTTATAAGACTATTAGTTGTGTCCTCTCCTGTATATGTCATTGCGACTGCTGAAACAGATAATGTAGCTATACCTAACGCAGCTAGTTTTTTAAGATTTTTCATAATAAAGTACCTCCTTACTCCTGTAACAACATTTTTCGTTTCAAATTTTCAGATGAAAATTTTATTTTCATATATTTTCTCATTAAAAAAGTCCCCTGGGGACATATTTTTTACATTTCTCTGTCAAGCTCTTTATTAAATTGCTTTGTACTATTATTACCTTTAAATTTTTCTAAAATATTTTTTCTTAAAGATGTTTCTTTTATAACTTTTTCATCTTTTTTTACAGCCATAAAAATGCGTTCTGTTAAATCTCTTGCTTCTCCATCTCCTATATTAAATTCTAATTCTGAGGAAAGTAATTGACTACATTTCTCATTTTTATATAATTTAATTTTCACCTTATGTGTGATTTCATCTATATTATATTTCTTTTCCATCATTTCAATAAGTTCATTTGTTACATTAAATTGCCATTTATCACCTCTTTCTATTTCCTTAGCTGTACTGCCAATAAATTTTACATATGTATCTTCTATCGTCAATTCTTTATTTTTACTATTATTGTTATCTTTTTCTAGTTCTTCATTATTGCTTTCTTTACCTTTAGTTAGTTCTCTTTCTCTCTCTAAAGTTAATTCAAGTATTTCTATATACTCTTTAACAGTATCAGACACCTCTTTTAGCAAGTCTTTTTTATGTCGTATATCAGTATCCTTAGTCCAGTTTTTTATATAATCTAAAGAGTATTCACTTGTATCTATTTTTAAATAACTACATGTTGTATATGCCACCATTTCAGCTTGAAATTCTCTTTCTTCTATTGTGTAGTTCTCATGTTTTTTGCCTCCATGAAGTTTTGCATGTGCAAGTTCATGTAATAAGGTTTTTACATTTTGAAGTTGAGAATTTCTATGATTTAATGCAATTTCTTTATTTCCATATGTAACACCTTTTGCTACTCCAAGTTCTTCATATGGCTCTACAATCTTAGCACCTATTTTTTCAGCGATATTCTCCATACCTTTATACATTAGACTATAGTTGCTTATATCTCCCTCTAGCCATCTGTTAGGAAAAATCTTTGGTAAATCACTAGTTTTAGCTGTAGTTTGACTTATATCAAATACATTTCCTTCCATGTAGTAACATAATTTTTTCTTTGTTTTTATTTCTCCTCTTTTAACTTTTTCTAGTTCTTCCTCTGATGCATACTTTATATTTTTTGTATCTCCATTTTCATACATTAAGTATTTACTAAAACAAGGTACAAGAATCTTTACACCCTTTTCTCCTCGTTTTACAGCAAACCCTTTTTCCTTCCAAAATTTAAATGAACCTACTGCCTCTGCACCTGTAAATTGTTTTTCAATTAATATCCTATTACCATTTGAATAGTCATAAAATTTTGCCATAAATTTAAGATAGTTTTCCATTTCTTCTTTTGTGTTAAGATGCAATTCTATTTTTTTATCAACTAATTTTAAATGTCCTTCTATTTTAGCTTTTAATGCTTCTATATCTTTCTCATTATATTTTTTCAATTTTATTCACCTCGTTATTTTTTAAAAATATTAATTGTCTTTTTCTAAATCTAGCGTTATTACAAAAATAATCTTTATTATTTTTTATCACCTTTGAAACACATATTAAACCACAAAAGGCTTTTTTTATTTCTTCACTTGCATCACAAAACACACTAAGAACCTCTAATGTATTACAAATCTCAAATACTTCATTTAATTTTTTTTCAAAATCCATTCTATTTAATTCATTTAAAGTACATATATCCTCTAGTATACTTAATCCTTTATTAAAATCTTTAATTACTAGTTTTTCATCTATTTCTATAAAATCACATCCTAAAAAAGTCCCCTGGGGACATCTTTTTGAAACCACTAAACTCTATTTATACAAAATCTAATATATTTATATGTTCTAAAATTATTTTTTAATAATCGATCAGGATTTATTATGAACTCTTCAAAACATTGTGCAAAATATTCATCAGAATTTTTTATATAATAGTTTATATCTTTATCTGAATTTAACTTTAAATAGTTTTTTTCATTTGCATATATATCTAAAAAACACTATCACTTGTATCATTATATAAGTCACTAATAAAATGACCCACCTCATGTATCAAAGATTGTTCAGACCAATTTTCTTTATCACTTAAATAAATAGTTTTATCAAAATAAACTCCTGCTAATGCATATTCACTAATAAATCTATCTTGTAGAGAATCATGTGTTAAAACAATTTTTCCTCCATTCTCTGCAAATTCATTTATAACATTATTTGGTATTAAACTCATATATTTATAAAGTTTTAGTACTTTCTCATTATTATCAGAATCAACCTCAATCATTGATTCATAATTATATTCTAATCCTTCAATCTGATTATAATGAGGTTTTAAATCATCTATCTCATTATCCCTATACGCTTCTATTTTAACTGTACATATAAATAGAAAAAATAGACTCAGCATTACAAGTTTAACTTTAAATATATGTTTTTTTAAAAGCATAGACATACTCCTTTTACAATTAAAAAGATGTCCCCTGGAGACATCTTCTTCTAATTTATATCTTCTTGAATTATTATTTTTTTATATTTATCATATTCCACAAAACAACCAATTTCTATTTCACTTTCTTCAACAAACCCTTTTTCCATAATTATTTCTGTAATATCATTACTTTCTATATCTTCTATAGTTAAAGTATCTGCAAATATATTAGTAACTATTCCTTTATTATTATTTGACATTAAAAAATCCATTCAAATCACTCCTCTTATATTATTTATAATTTACATATTATACTCTTTTTCTTCTTGCAATCTATCATAGTAACTTTGATTTTTCAAACTATTAAATTCATCATTTAAAGATTTTTCTAACTTCTTTAAATTAGATGCAAATATTTTTAAATTAATCTTTTTATTCCTCTTTTCTCTTAACTTCTTATCTTTAATTTTTAATAATTCTTTTTCTCTTAATTCCTCCATTCTTATATGTTCCTTGATTTCATTCAATATCCGATTTCCACACCTTGTATATAAATCTTGTATCTTATTATCTTTATAATGTTTATATTTTTCATTTTTACCTTTTCCATAAACTTCTTTCAATATATGTTCTTGTTTATCCAATTCTTTCATTAATAAACTCCAATCATTAGATTTTTTTTCATCTATATAAAGTGAAGTTATCTTATCTAAATAGACTCTAGCATCTGACATTGTATTATAATTATAATACCATTGTCGCCTATCAACTGGTAAATTTTCTACTACTTTCTTGTATAAATTCTTTAATTTATTTTTATTATAATTAATTGAATTTATATCACTTACAATATTTTCTCTTATTATATCATTTATTTTTTTATAACTTTCTTTTTCATTACATAAATTATTTACAAATTTACTTTTCATATTTTCAAGTGTTTTTAATGTTCTTTTACCACGTTGTTTTAATGGATTAAGTTCACATGTAGCGATATGTATATGTATATTATCTGTATTATAATGTATAGCAGCACTCCATATTGCACTACCATCAAGCCCATCTTCTTCAAACCAATATTTCATAGAAGCCCTTACAGCATTTTTTATTTTTTCTTCATCAATATCTTTTGTTCTCCTATCATAAAAACCTACTTTTTCTAGCCATGCATTATTAAAACTAAATACATCTTGCCACATTATGCTTTTTTTTGATTGTGCCATTGAAAATAAATCTTTTACTTTTTCTTTATCTTTCTCTCTCAAAAAATTTCTATCTTGTGTAAAAAGAGCACTTGTTTTTTCAGGATTGCCCATGTAATCATTATAGGCTGAATATCTACTATAAGCATTATTTCTTATTGCTTCATCCCTATCAACATAATCAATATAATTTTTAAATTCTTCTGAAGTAGATATAACAAATCTTGACTTATGTATAACACCTGGAGTAGACATTAATATAATTTTCCTTCCTTTTTATATTTATTTAATATCTGTCTGTCTTTAACTATTTTTTTTGATGAGTCTAAAGCTTTAGAAGAAATTACATCAGTTGAAACTACATCAACATACTTTTCTTTAAGATAAATCCCATTTATTAATTCTATTAATATTTGAACATTTTCATCTATAATACTTGTTGTCTTTTTAGTACTAGATAAGTATGTCTTTATTCTATCAAATAGTTTATCCGCTATAATATCAAATATCTCATTTTCATTCATATTATTCATATATTCTCTTATTATATCTGATATAATCTTACTCCTATTGCAGTTTTTTTCTTTCTTTAAAGTTTCTATAAATTCAAAACTTTTATCATCCAAACTTACATGTATTTTATGCATATTCATCTCCTAATTTTCATCTAAAGAGATCATATTTTCTATCATAAATAAATTCATCACTTCTCTATTTTTTTGAATCTCTTCTGAATTTTGTTCAATTATTACTAAAGCCTTTTCTAAAATTAATTTATATTTATCCTCAATTTTAAATATCTCTTCTGATTCTACTAAATTCTCTAAATGTTTTCTTAAAAAAGTTTCCCTTTTCATTCCATTTTTTTTTGCCATTATGTCTATTTTTTCTATAACAAAATCTGGTAAATTTCTAATTTTTATTTCTCCCAATATCTTTCACCTTCTTTTGTTTTGTAATATTATATTTCTTTGCAAAGAATTTTAAAAAGATTTCTAAACCTGTATTTATCATAATTACATCTCTACACTTTTATACACATCTTTATTTCTTAAAATCTATTATTGGTAGTTTTTTTTACTCGTTTCTCCTAAAAAAAAAGAGCATAAGGAGTTTTTGTCCCCATATTACATAAATTTCATTTATTCCATAACATGGGGAGCTAGGCAAAGCCTAGCAAAACTCTTTAGTTAAAGTCAAAATGCTATGTATTCTATAGGTTATTTTCTTTGGGGTCAGAAAATCACTCAAAAATACACATTTAGACCACTCTTAGACCACCAAAAATACATGTTTTTTTGTATAAATTTAATGATTTTTTCTTGCATAATCTTTTACTTTTAATCTTAATTTACTAATTTTTTCTCTATATTCTTTAATCTGATTATTATATAATTCTACATTTTCTTTAGAACCTTTTTTTGTGCTTTCTAAAGAGCTTATTTCATATTTAGCATCCTCTTTTTCTTTATCTGTTCTATATCTTTCATCACTTCTTATTTTATTAATTTCATATATCAACTTGTCTTGTTTTTCTTTTTCAGCATCTATTAATTTATTTTGCTTACCTATTTCGCCTTCTATAAATTCAATTTTCTTATTTGTTAATTGAATTAAATACTCATATTTATTCTTTTCTTTCATTTTGTAATCTTTTTCTATCTCTCTTGAATCTGTATAAATTCTTACTTTATTATTACCTTTAGATGTAGTCTGTTTATCTAAATTATTAATATTATTTATATAGTCTGTTTCTTTTTTTACTGAATCAATAGCATCCAAATAGTCTTTTGTTTCATCAACAATAGATAAAGATAATACCTCCCAATTTTTAGGTACTTTTGCTATAATAACATAATTATCTTCATCTAATCTCTTACTTTCTAGTGGAATTGAAATAGTAGGATTCTTCTTTTCTCTTAGTTCAAATTTCAAATTACTTTCCTTTAATTTATCTTGTTGTTCTCCAGATATTATAAATTCTACTTTTCTATCTATAGGATTATATCTTCTATTCATTAAAGCTATATTTGTACTTCCTAGAGTTTGTTCAACGTATAATGGTGTGCTTTTTATATCCTCTTTAGATGAAAAAATAGTTTTTGAATTAAAAAAAAATGAAAATCCTAGAATCATACATACTGGAATAACATAATATATAAAGGCTTTATTTTGACTTATTTTTTTATATACTATATTTAGTTTTTGAGGTAATGTATTCAAAAATTTTCTTACCTTTTCTTTTATTTTATCCATATAAAATGCTACCTTTCTTTTCTTTATCTTTTAATTTTTTTACTATCAAATTGTAAGCTAAAATTGACCCATTTTCCCTTTAAGTCCATATTTACTATCGCATCATAAGAACTAGACCCATTTTTTTTCTTAAATCCTTTAACTTTAACCTTTCCATCTTTTAGTAGATTCTTAACCATTGTCTTTGTTGGTTTTTTCCCTCTAGCTTGAAAAAATTTATCTTCTTTAGATATATAAAAAGTACACTTATTTACATCTTTATAGCCCTCACAATAAAAACTTTTAGGACCTTCAAATACATTTTTTCTACACTTAGGACATACACCTATAACCTCTTTTTCTTTCACATTAGAGTCTATTTTTTTTACTTCAATATCCTTGCTATTGTTTATTGTATTAACTAAATCATTTGAATATAGTTCAATAGCCTTATCAAATTCTATTTCTTTTCTGTATACTTGTTTTAATATTTTTGATAATTCAACAGTTTTATTTTTATCCATATTAATGTTTAATTCACCAAGAGATTCGATTAATATTTTCCCTAATTCTTTTATGAAAAACGTCCCTTTCTTTTCTTCGATATATTGTAACTTTTTAGCTTTATTTATTATTTCTGCTCTAGTAGCAACAGTCCCTATCTCAACTCCTTTTAACATTAAATTATATTCTTCATCTTCTGTCATTTCATCATTTTTAAATGGATTTTTTAGATAATTATTTAAATCTTCAAGAGATAAATGTTTAAGTGGTTGAGTTTTTTTCTTTACAGTTTCTATGTTAAAATCTAATTTTTCTCCTTGAGAAAATTTAGGAACTGCCTTCTCGCTCAAGTCATTTTCATATGCTAAATATCCTAGTTTTTTTATAACTATTCCTTTTAATTTTATTTCATGTTCACCAAATTCTAAAGTTGTAATAGTTTCTTCTAAAAGAGTTTGTTCTTTTAAAAAATTACACATAAATCTGTTTTTTATAATGTTGTATACACTAGTTTCAATACTATCTAATTCATCTTTTCTCGATAGTTTTTCAGTTGGTATTATAGCACTATGACTTTCAATCTTCGTATCATCAAATATACTCTTTTTATCTTTAATTTCTAATATTCTATTTTCAGAATCATGTATATTTATAAGTTTTTTTATCTTTTCTTTTTCTGATTCAGCAAGATATTCTGTATTTGTACGAGGGTAAGTAACATATCCTTTTTCATATAAATTTTGTATGATTTTTAAGGACTCATCAGCACTTAATTTTAAATCTTTTGATAATTTATTTTGAAGTTTATCAAGTGAAAACAATTTTTTAGGACTCTTTTTGACCTCTTTTATATCTATATTTTTAACTACTAAATTATACTCTTTTTGTTTCAGTACTTCTGAATCGCAATCACTTTTTGAATCAAATTTCAAGTCATTTACATTACACCTTATTTCTTCTCCATTCTTTAATATAGTTAATTCAGGCTGAAAATAATCTTTAGATACAAATTTTTCTATTTCTAAATCTCTTTTATAAATAACCTCTACAATTGGAATTATTACTCTTCCCACTGAGAAAGTTTTATTCTTTTTTAATGTTAAAAATCTTGTTAGATTTATACCATAAAGCCAATCTATATGGGTTCTTAATAGACCTTCTGAATACAGATTATCGTATTTATTAATATCTTTTAAATCATTCAATGCGTTTAATATATCATTTTCTGTTTGTGCTGGTAGCCATAATCGTTTTACTCTTTTATCTACTTTTATTTCATTTAAGATTAACCTTATGATTACTTCACCTTCTCTATCTGCATCACCACAACTTATTATTTCGTTTACATCTGATCTATTTACAAGTTCTTTTATTGTCTCAAATTGTTTCTTAACACCATCATCAGATTTTAATTTAAATTTGAATTTTTTTGGAACAAAAGGTATATCATCAATGTTCCAATAAGTTCTCTCTCTATTTAAATAATCATCTATATCAAATAATTCAAACAGATGTCCAAAAGCATATGTAACTATATACTCATTATTTTCGTAATAACCATTTTTCTTACTAAAACCTTCCTTTATTGCACCTACTATTGTACGAGCTAGGCTGGGTTTCTCTGCTATGATAACACTTTTCATATCTTTTCCTCCAATTAAAAAAAGTCCCCAGGGGACATATGCTTTACACTTTATTTAATATTTAAATTTCAAATGGTATTTCATCATCATCTGTAATTGGCTCTGGAGTATATTTCAACTCTGTATCATTACTCTTACTTAAAAATCTCACATAATTAGTACTCACTCTAAAATAGTTTTTGTATGCCTTTATATAACCTTCTATAGCCACTAATTGCCCCTTAAAAAGTTCACATGCATATTTTTCAACTAATTTACCATTAACTTCTATAGGGACATAAGAAACCATACTTTTACTATATTGGTTATCTATAGCTACATCAAAATAAAGCACATAATTTCCATTTTCTTTACATTTTATATTTGGTTCTTTTGTTAATCTACCAATTAAATTAACATGATTCATAAAATAATCTCCTCATCTTTTTTCCATATAAATTTTATGTGAATCTCTTTTGCAAACTTTTTTGTTATTTTATTCTTTAACTTGCACATTTATTTATTAGTCATATTACTTATATTTTTGTACTTTCTAATAGTTCTCTCTCTTCATCAATTTCATTCAATTTATGTATTATATTTATATTGATTTTCAAAGAATATTCATAATAAAAATCTTTTAAATTGGATTTTAATTCTTTTACTATTAGTGTTCTCATTATCTCTGTCTTTGCATTTTTCAGATATATTTTCCATAAAGTTAATGCCATACCTTTAATTTGTTCAAAATAAACATTAGATTTTTCTAAATTTATAACATTGTCAGAATCTAATATTTTTTCTATTTCTTTAAATATTTTATATTCATCACTATATTTATTTCTTTGTCTTACAAATCCATATAACGCACCTATAAGGATTGCTCCACTTTTCACATATACAATTTTTCTATCTAAAATATTTTCAGATACATTTAAATTGATAGCGAATTTTTTATATAAAAATCTTATTTCATCTACTTCTTCATTTAAACATTTAATATTATATTCTTCCATAATATGACTCCTTATTTATAATCACCTGGGGACACTTTTTTTGAATTAAATTTACTTGTTTAAATAAATCTTTTTGCAATTTTAAATCTGTTTGCATAATATTCTTTATCTAAACTTGTTATTTTCACTACATCACCTGTTTGTGGTGAATGTATAAATTGACGATTTCCAATATACATTCCAACATGAGTAATCTTATCTACACTAGAACCAAAAAATACTAAATCCCCTGCTTGTAAATTATTTTTATCTACTGGTTTTCCTGCATATGATTGCGATTGTGCTGTTCTAGGTATTTGAATACCTATTTGCTTATGGCAATATTGAGTTAACCCACTACAATCAAAACTATTTGGTCCTGTAGCTCCCCATACATATGGTTTTCCTTTTTGTTTAAATGCTACATCTAATAGTTGCTTTGCTTTTGGAGAATTTGGATTGCCACTTATATTAGGCAAATCACTTGCACTTTCTCTAAATTCCATTGCATATTTAAAAACTTTATTTGGGTAATTATTTTGTGCTTTATCCAGATTTACTTTTAAACCATATCCAGGTCCACCATTATAACATGCAAAGGAACGTCTTAGTATTTCTTTAAATGTTACATCATTTTCATTTGCATTCCAATTAATTAAGTCCATATTTTCAGCCATTTTCTGATTATCTCTATATGGTACACTATCAATTATATTTTTACTTTTCAAAACTATATTTGTATATCTCATGCATTCCCAAGAACCTGCTAAAACTTGTGCCCTTACATCATTGAGGTATTTTTGCCACATATTATCTGCACTAGAAAACGAATATCCTACACTTTTATATAAATCACCTAATCCATTTGAGATATAATAGCTCCAGTCTGTTTTTTGAATTTGCATTATACCCCAAGCACCACCATAGGCATCATTTGGATTAAAATTACTTTCTTGTTTTGCAATTGCTGCTAAAGTCCAATTTGGAACATGAAATATTGTTGCTGCTTCATTAAAATAAGGCATATATTCTTCTGGTACACCTTCTAAAATACCTCCTGAATAATTTCCTCCTCCACTAGAATTATTTGCTATAAAAAAAACAGAAAGTATCAACATAAATATCATCATAAAAGCTATAGCTAGACTTATCACAGATAAAAATATTTTTTTCTTTATATAATTTAACATCTTTATTCCCTACACTTTCCTCATATAAAAAAAGAAATTAAAAAACTACTATCTTTTAATTTCTTTTAAAAGATAGTAGTTTTTAATAAAATTCTGCTGGACTTTCAAATACTTTCCAGTTATTATTTTCTTTTAATAATCCAACATGATATACTGTCATTAAATTACCTTCTTGTATTTTCTTATCTTTATCTAACCAATCATACCACACTTTGACAGTCCAATAGACTTTTCCATCTTTCTCTTTGTAATCTACTGCAACTAGTTCTTTTATTCTTCTATAAGTATATTTATCTTTTCTAATATCATTATATTCAAGTTCTTCTTCATCCTTCAATTCTTTATAGAAATTTTCATTAATTAAATCTTTAGCTGAATCTATCCTATTTTTTGGATTTTCTTCAACTGTATGCCATGCTATAACAAATTTTTTTGCTATATCTTCTGTTTCTTCTTTGACACTTTTTTTCTCATTATTATTAGATTCTTTATCTTCTATTTTATCTTTATTTTCTATTACAAGTTCTTTATGCTCAATACCTTCATCTTTTTTATTATTTATACAAAAGTAAGATATTGATATTATTAATATAGAAATAGCAATAACAATTCCAAATACTATCTTTTTATTTTTCATTCTAAGCACCTCCTGCAAATAAATCTAATTCATATTTACTAATGTCGATTTCAAAGAAAATATTTTCTTGACCAGAAATAGACAACAAACATTCTCTCTTAGATAAGTTTGCTATCTGTGCTAATTCACTTTCTGATAGTTGACCTTCAAATACCTTATTAAAAACTTCTTTATCACTATGATCTTGACGCATAATAAACTTATACTGTGTAAGGGCAAATAGTTTTTTAATTTCTTGAAATACTTCTCCTGTTACGTCTTCTGGAACAAAATCCTTTATATTCTGAGATGCAAATATTATACCTGCAAAATACTTTCTTGCTTCTCTTTCAAAATCAGTTAAAAATTTTACAGCCTTTATATTATTTGAATTTATAATTCTATGTGCTTCATCTATAAGTAAAAAGAATTTTTTTGCTTCTTCTATTGATGAAGCAAAAGTTTTTGTTTGGTCTTTATTATTTTTATCAAACTTATCTTTCTCTCTTCTTCCTTGAACTAATGCTTCATTCCAAAGAAGATTTAAAACACTAAAAATTTGTGCATTAAATATTCTTTCATCAAACTGTGTTAAGTTTCTAAGTTCAAAAGATACTACTTGTTCATTAGTAATATCTGCAATAGAGGAATGTCCATTAAATAATTTTCCATAATCTCTAACTATACTCTCTAAATTTAATATTATATTTTCAAGTTTTTCTTGCCTATTTAATGTAATATTTTTTTTAGGAATTTTATTGGCTACATCATCATACATCTGCTTTTCAACATAATGTAACAAATCTTCAACAATTGGATACTTTTCTGTTTCATACTCAGTTGATTTTTCCTTTTCGATTCCATGATAAACATAAAATTCACTAAGTAATTTTTCAAACTCTCTTTGTTCACTTGCTGAACATTCTGGCACTAAAAATTTATATATTGTACTAACTTTATCAAGATGAGTAGTGAAAGACATTTCATTATTTACTTTATAAGTATGCTTATCTGTTATTGTAGCAAAAACTTCTAGTGGGTTTATTATTCCATCAGTACCATCTAAAGATACTGTCTTTCCTCCTTCAGCCTTAACTAATGCCTCAAATTCTCCAGTAACATCAATAATTCTTGTTGTATTACCAACAATTGTATTATTGTGTGAAAGTTCTTTTAATAATGTTGATTTACCTTGTCCCATAAGACCTACAATCACAGAATTATAGAATATTCTTTTCCTTCCATCATTAGTAAAGGGATCAAAAATTATATCACCACCAGTAAAAGTCTGTCCAAGATAACAACCAGTTTTATCATTTAAACTAGTAAATCGAAAAGGATACCCACCTGCAAGAGCAAGAGCTTGAAGTGGTTTTCCTTTTCTTTTATACCTAAAACTTTGTTGTTTCTCATATTTACAAAATAAGGACATCCACTCTTCTGTTTGTTCACTTAAACAAATAGCTGTTTTAAATCCTATACCTTCTAATTCTTTTGATATTTCAGCAATTCTATTTTCAACACCTTCTATTGTTTTATCAGATATATAGTATCTTACATGTATTGACTTCATTACTTCCCCAAAATTCGTAATATCCTCTACTAAGCCATATAAAGTATCATAAGAACCTTTTGCTTGTATTTTGCTTACTATATCACGATCTTCATAAAATCTATGATTATACTCAGCCAAAGATTTATTCATTTGATTTAAGGTTTTTTCTTTTTTTTCTGTTTTTACATCTAGTGTAGTTATAACGTTTCTAAAACTAAAAAGTTTTTCTAACCAAAAGGTATCATTTTGTTTTGGGTAACCATAAACATGTAAACAGGTCTCAAAACCATCACCTTTTTCTATAATTCTTGTAGAAAATCTAATTCCTCCTTGTGGCTGAATTTCTCTCAAAAGATATGGGTTGTACTCTTTTTTATTAAATTTATTAATTTTTATTAGTTTATTCATACTAAATCTCCCTTTATATCTCTCTATATTTTTGTATTTTGATTGGATAATTTAAAAAGTATTTTTATTTTTTTATCTAAATCAATTTTACTAAATTTGAATTTCCCAGCCGATAATCTAAATATCAAATTAATTTTATCATCCATTTCATCTTCATTATTTGCATATATAAAAATATAAAATTCTTTATTTTCCCTATTAAATTCTATACGTTCAAGTTGATCTAATTTTATTTTTAAAAAATGTAAATGTGTAGGATTAGTGGTTCTTTCTATAACTCTTTTAAAATACTGTTGTTGAATAAATGTATTTACTGGAAAATTCATTGATATAATTTTTATATCATCTTGATATGTTCTTAAAAACGTTGCAAAGGTGGAAATATGTGCATTTATTTCTTCTTTATTTAATGTATATATATCACAAGATGATATTTGAAACATATCCATAACCCCATCTTTAGTTTCAAAGGCTTCATTTTCTGTTACATCTAAAAAAGGAAGTAATTCTGTTATATCTTTATCAATTTTTTTATTTATCTTTTTCAACTCTTTTTTTTCTTGCTTTTCCAACTTTTTTTCTTCTTTACTTAATTCACTTATATACTTTTTTCTAAGCATAATAACTCCTTTCAATATTAAATTCTCAAAATTACTTTATTCATCCCAATCTATAGAATGATACGTTTTTCTATCTCTAGTAATCAATAAATATATTGACATAAAGTTTCTCATTCCTGGATTTATCGGACTTTTTGCAACTAAAAATATTGCTACCACTAATGTATATATATAATATGCAAGTATTAAAGTTGGATAAACAATTGAACTTGTTATCCATGCAAAGAACAAGGCTAACAGAATAATTAATAAGTCAGTAACATATATTGATTTAAATATTTTAGTTTCTGAAGAAATTTCATTTGGAATATTATACATAAAAACATCCTTTCTAAATTATATTAATTGTTCTTTATTATTTTTTAGAACCCATTTTCTTATTTATACTATCTCTAAATTTTGCTCCTGTGTTTTTACCTAATTGATAATGCTGAGACACTTTTTGTGATAGTGGACTTATTTTTTCCTCAATCTTATCTACATATGATTCATTTCCTCTATCTGCTATTTTAGGAGAATCAACTTTAGGTACAATATCATCTTTACTATTTCTTAGATTGTTATTTGGAGTATTTACTCCTTCACTTTTACTATTGAAATTTTCTCCATTCCTATTCATACCTGTTCTAATATTATTATTCCTATCAAGACCTTGTGTTGATGTTCTATTTATATCATCCTTTTTCATAGGCTCTTTAACAGGATTTCTATTTATATTATTATCTTTGTCAGATTTATTTTCCACTTTAGGTATTTTATCAATATTAGGCATTTTATCAATACTATCATTCTTATTCTTATTGTTTAAGTCGTCTATTGATTTATTGTCACCTTTATTTTCTATTTTGTCTCTAATATTTCCTAAAGGAGAATCTGTATCATCATCTAGTTTATTTCTCATATTTTCATCTTTTAATTTATTTGGAATTTGCTTATCTTGCTTTTCTTGATTATCTGGTTTCTTTATTGAAGAATTATCTTTATTAGATTCCTTTTCATCTTTTGGCTTTCTCTCTTCTTCATCTATAGGTCTATTGGATTTATCATTCAAACTTAAATCTGAATTAGCACTAGGCATTTTATCAATTTTACTAATTTTATCATCTCCATTTAAACTATTGCTTCCTGTTCTAAATCCATCAATAAAACCACTCATACCAGATGCTACAGTAGCTCCACCCATTGCAACCTTACTTGTCATATCTCTAATTGCTGAGAAACCACCTTTTACCATTTCTCCACCATGATATATTGAAGATATAACATTTCCAGTACTCACTCCAGAATTTATTCCAAAAATTCTTTCAACAATATCTGGTCCAGAAATAACTGCTGATGCTCCACCAATTAAAACTATTAATTCTGCTATTCCATCTACTTTTGAAGATGCATATGAACTAAGTAATAGATATATTTTTATTAATAAAGATATTGAAAATAATATAGCAAAAGATGAAAATAAATCTTTTACAATAGTCTTTAATCCTTGACCTGTACTTATATCTGCAAAAGAGTATAGTGTTGCAAATATTCTTTTAATTCCTATTTCAGCTATTATTTTTGCTATCCTTATTGATGAAAGCACTATGACTACAATAATACATGTTAAGGTTACTATTACATTAAAGTAGTCTAAGTGCCATCTATAATAAGATTCTCCACCCATACCAAAAAAACCATCACTTAAATCTACCAACATTTTTTTACTATTTTCATCAAAACCAATTTTCTTTGAAAATAAATCTTTATTTTTCACCTTTGAAGTATCTAATTCATCTAAAACATTTACATTCATGACTGCACTTTCAGGTATATTATTTTTAGTAGACTTATTGAAATTATTTGCTTCAAATAAATATATATCTGTCAAGTTTTCTTTAATAACCTTATTAGCCGTTGTTTCATATTTACTATTTACTGCTGATATTGCTGTATCAGTTATTTTTGCTACTTGTAACATAAATGTAGGTAACGCAACTACAACTACTACTGCAAGTGCTATATTAGTAGTTAAACCTTCTAACTTAAATTTTCTATTAAGCATTAATTGGAATCCTAAATAACCAAGTGACACCATAAAAATAACGAATATAACTGGCTTAAACATTTTTATTAACTCATTAATTTCAGGGCTATTAAAAAATCCGTTCAAAGTGTATACTTTATCAACTACACCTTCAACGGAATTAGATATCATAACTAAAAATTTTATTAAGTACCATCCAACTGCTCTAAATGCTCCTCCTATAAACTCTTTAATTACTATTATAGAATCATATTTGGATAATATATCTATCATTTCACTTTCTCCCAAAAAAAACACTCCTTTCTTTGGCTAAATTTATTTCTTACATAAGCAAATATCTAATTTAATACTTTCTTAATTGTTTCAATAAAATCTTCCCTTCCTATATCTTTTAAATAATCAAATATATCTTCTTTTGATGATAACTTTTCCAATTCTTTAATATCATCACAACTTAAAATTTTATTACCTATTTTTAAAATAATATTTTTTTGATACTCTGATATTTTTTGATTTTCTGTATCTATTTTTTCATTTTCATATGATAATGGATTTATTTTAGTTTTCATTATTGACTCTATTCGTTCTTCTATTTCTCTTTTCACCTCTTCTTTTGTCTTTTCATGAAATAAACTTAACTCTTCTAAATTCACATCTTTATGTACAGTATTAACTTGAATATCACAGAATGATTTCTTATTTCCAAAATCATCATTAAGATATTCATATCTATATCTAAATGCTCTTTCATCCCCTACCCGATTATATATTGGATATGAAATTATTTTTCTTCCTTTTAAATCTCTACGTTTTATAACCCTTACAACTACGGTTTCTCCTTCTTGTAGTTTGGTTAATTCATCTGCCTTCAATAACCTTCTTGTATCTAAGTTTTCAGTTTGACTTTTAGATAAAGAAAGTACCTTTCCTGACCTTGAACGTGTTATTACTGTTTTCTCTCCAACTAACTTTGAAAACTTTTCTGCTGTAGTGTCATCATTTGTAAGTAAATATATTTGATTACCACAATTCGCAACTATTGTATTCATATCCTTTCCATATATTTTTTCTAATTGTGAATATGCTTGTACTATTAAACTAAATCTAATATTTCTACCTAAGCACACTGTTATTATATTTGCAAAAGACTCAATTGGTGGCATATTCCCAAATTCATCTAATATAAACTCAACTCCTATCTCGCATTTTCCATTTTTGCTTAAAGATGCATTTTTTGCTAGTACATAATATAGTTGTCTTATAAAAAGACTTGCTATTTTATGATTACTAGAATCATAATCTGGAGTTACCATGAATATTGCTTTTGGTTTATGTTCTTTTGCTAGAAGATTCTTAAATCCTACACCTTTCAAATCAATTGTATTTTTAGATGTCAACTTTGCCATCTTATCCATAGTAAAAAGTTGTAATTCACTCATAGCTGTTGTAAATATACTCGCTCTAGTATTACCTTCTGCAAACCTACTTGTTGCATATTGTAATTTAGCAGCTGAGTTATTTGGTAGTTTTTTAAAATATTCATCTAAAGCATTTATATTATTACCTTGATAATCTTTTCTATTTTGAGAACCCAATGTTGAAAGCATATTCGCAACTGTATACATAGTAATTTTATGTTCTTCACCCTTTTCTATACATTCATCACATATTGCTAGTATCATTGCATTAACTAGAGCTGATGCAGAATTTTCCCAAATTGGGTCTTTCGAGTTTGGATTATGATATAATGTGTAAGTCAAGGTCTTGCATATTAATTGTGCTTCATCAATTCTTCCACCTTTATAGGACTCTAAAACCAATTGAAGAGGATTATATGATGAAGAATTTAATGGGTCTAATAGATTAAGCATTAAAACCTCATATCCTCTATCTTTAAGTGTATCGCCACACATTGCAATTAACTCACCTTTTGGATCATTTATAACCAATGATGGTTTTTCTTTTGCCCTAGAAAAAATATCTATAGTTGGTACAACATACGTTTCACCTTTACCACTTCTAGTTGTACCTATTATTAAATTATTTACAGAACTATCATCAACATATATTTCTTTTGTCTCTGGATTCCTTGAAATAGGAATACCACCCTTGCCTTCATACAATTCATCTTTTTCTGGAACTGCTTTATATTGTTCATGTATCTCTTGATTGGTTGCAAATCTTACTGTTCCTTTTTGACCTTCTTCAAATTCTGCATAAGAGGTTTTTATATTCGCTATTACCTTTAAATATGCTACTAAGAATATAAAGTAAACTATTATGTATACTGGAAAACAGGTCAAAAATCTTGGAATAAATATTCTCCATAAATTAAATTCCCCTCCATTGAAAATTTGAGTCAATGATGATATTGATTCTAATACTGTATTTAGAAAAATAGTTATTATTATAAATATAAATAAGCCTATTTTTGTTAAATATTCTTTATTCACAAGTTTCTTTGCAAACTTAAACTCTGCATTTCTAGTCTCAAAAAATGAATTAATTAAGTCTTTTATAAGTTCCAACTTATTACTCCTTTCTATAATTTTAATAATTGGCAAGTTGTAGGAATTGCACCTACTGATTTCGTTTAACTTGCATATATAGAAAGTGCTCATAAAGAGCACTTTTATAGTTTGAAAATTAAAAATTTTACGTATTTATAAGTAGAATTTAAAAAAATGAATACTGCATCAAAATGTTATACGACCTTGTAAGAACTCTGCAAATGCTTTAGCACCTAATACAAATAAGAATCCTGTACCAGCCCCTACATACCATCCTTTAGATTTATCAATACCTTTAGGTCCTCCAAAAATTTGAATTATTCCACCTATCGCAAGAGCAATTGCACAAGCAGGAAATCCCATTCTCTGAAGCCATGTAACAACTTCTAAGCCAAGATTACATAGAGAATCAATAACACCCATTACAAATCCCCTCCATTTCTATTTTCTTGATTTAATTTATCTAATCCACTACTTAACAAATTAACATTATGCATGATAAAATTATTGTGGGCTTCATTTAGCCACTCATCATAACTTTTTCCTTTTAATAAAAGAATCTGTTCTACTAACTTTTTTCTTTCATCTATCTTTGATTTAGCCAATATTTATCACTCCTTTTTAATGACATAATAAAAAAGTCCCCAGGGGACTTCTTTTGATATAATGAATTTCACTTTTTTAATTGTAACTAAACACTATTACAAAACATTTGCAAACACCTCCCTTTAAATTTTTCCAATAAAAAAAGCCCCCAGGGGACTTCTTTTTTTCATTATTTATAAACCTTTTTATTTTTTTCTATTTTCAATAACTTTTTTAATTTCATAATCATCCATTTTTATACTTATTTTTATTAACATAACTCCTATTAAAAAATTTACTATTGGTATAGCTCCTATTGCCATTTCTCTTAATATATATATATAATGTTTTTTACATTGTTTTAGTAATTCATAATTTTCTTTATTGCTTTTTATTTTTAGACTAATAGAATAAATACCTATTAAATAAATACAAATGGAAAATAGATATAATAAAAATATAATTGAGTTAATAATCATATAATCAACCCCTTCTCTTTTTTACTTTAAAAATTTGCTACTTTTACATACTTATATCCAAGACCTGTTATTTTTAGTACATCTTCTATCCATGTAGGCGTATTTATTTGAACAGATTTAAATTCATCTCCACTTACTTTATAGAAATAACCTTCTGGTATCTCTTTATATCTATCAATATATAAAATAAGACTTTCATCAATATCTTTTATATGTTTTCTAAATTTCAATGTATTCAAAAGTTCAATCGTCTCTTTTTCTACTAAAAGAATGATTGTTACACCTGTTTCTTCTGCCAAATCTTTTAATTTTTTATAATTAACTTTAATACTAAAGCTAGTTCCATCTATAAAAATAATATCAATATTATCAATTGATTTTATTACATACCTTAACATATCTTCTAGTCTGTAAAACGATAATAAACTATAACCATAAAAATTATCTTTAATACTTACTTGAAACTCCAGTTTTTCATAATCATAATTTATAAAAATAGTTTCTTCACATATGTCTTTTTCTGATAAGTATAAAATAGTATTATCTCTTGATAATTCATCCATCACTGATAGCATAATTTCAACTTTATTGCAATCCTTGTCACTCATAACAGAGATCAATTTACCAGATTCTTTTTTCCCATTTTTATTCATAGAAATATATCTCATGTCAATTTCTCCTTTATTTATTATTTAATACTTTTAGCACTCACTTACATTTACTTCTTTATCCGATTCTTCATTAATTATTCTTTCATATGTTTCAGGTTCTATATAAGCCTACACTCCATTTTCTTCCTCTACTGACTAAATCTACAAACACTGATTCTATATCAATCATCTATGGTCACCCTTCTTTTAATAATTCTTCTGATAGGTTTTCTTTTGTCCAATCTAGGATAATATTTTCTAAAAGTTCAGACCTAGAATTTTCTTTTGCCGATTCTGTTTTCGTATAATATATAAGTGCATCAGCAACAGAAATTGGTAGATTTGTACTTACTCTTACTTTTCCTTCTTCATATTCACCCATAAGATAAATTCCTTTTTGTATCTCTTTTTGTTTTTTTCTTTTTTCCAGCCTCTTCTCATCAACTTTTGTAAATTTTATATTTTTATCTCCATTCATAATTATCCTTTCTAATGTTTTAATTCAGACTTGTTTTGATAATAGTTATGCCTAATAAAAACATTATAAAAATCCCTAGTATTAAAGTATATTTTAATCCTCCAAAATAGTAACCTATTAGCAATAATATAGTTACAAACTGAATCATACCTAATGAAACAACTTTTTCAATATTATTTATCATAGTGTTCTCTCCCTCTAAAAGCCCCCAGGGGACTTTTTCATAAAAGTATTACATTTTTGAAATTTTCTTATTAATTTTTTCTAGTTTTATTTGCAAAGATTCTAATATCTTTAATATATCTTCATCATTTAAATTGAATTGTTTTTTTAATTTTTCTTTAGATTTAGTAATGTAATCTATTTTATCTTCAATATCTTTTTTCTCTATATAAAAATATCTTTTACCAGTATATTTCATTTATTGTATCACTCCAATATTTGTACACTAAAAAAGTGCCCCCAAGGGACACCTTTTTAAATCAACATAATTGTTCAAATTTACCTCTTAATCTATGAAATATTTTTTATCGGACCAAAATGATAATCTTGATATAAATTACCTTTTATATTAATAAAGTCATTTACATTTAAACTCAACATGCCTTCTGGTGTCCATACATCCATAACATTACCATATGGAACATATTTACCATCAGTAAACCATAAAGTAGTAAAATGTACTTTATCATTAAAAGGACAGTACTTATTATTTTTTAATTCAAAGCTAGAACTATATCCTTTTTTAATGCTTTGTAATACCCTATTGTACTCTTTATAATAAAATTCCGGATAATATGTAACTACATTTTGTGCACCTGTAACACTCCCTTCTGGAGCATTATATGATACATTCGCATCAACTTTAAGATTTATGCCATAACCTGATTTTATTTCTTTACCATCTGATTTTGCTGTAAGAGTTTTGGAATCTGCTTTTATATTCATAATAGCACTTAAATTTACAGTGTATGGTATCCATTTCCATTCCCACCAGCCCTCGTCAACCCATTCTCCACCACCTTCTCCATCTGAATAATATACCCAATGAGCAACCCAATAACAATCCCATTCTCCATAAGTTGAAGTTGTTTTTCCCTTATCATCTGGTAGATTTGGTATTTTAAATTTACCATTATTATCAGTATACTTTGACTCTGCTTTATCTTTAGCCTTTGGATCTGGTGGAGTTTTTTCTTCCAAGTTACTTACATTAGCAATAATTTTAGACGTTTCACTTGTTGCATTTGATGAAACAGTAATAATTATTTTTTCTGCTGTTTTCGGTGTATGCCACTTTACCCATGCATATTGTTCTCCACCTTCTTTCGGTAAGTAAATGTCTTTCATTGTATATGTTTTATCTTTTATTTTAAAACTTACATTCACAGGATGATCTGGAGTTCTATTTCTACCACTAATTAATATAGATGATATAACATCTGTATCAGTTCTGTATTCATACTCTTTTGTATCTGTATTTCCTTCATCTTCATTTGGTTTAGGTGGTGTAGGTGTAGGGTCTGGTTTTATATCAATATCTGGTGGTTTTTCTTCTTCACTTTCATTTCCAAAGTAAATTATACCTAAGCCTAGTTTATCTTTTATAGTAGAGTTCAATTGCTTATTGTTAGTAGTTCCCTTCCAAGCAGGAAAACCTAAGTCTGCATTTTCTAAAAATAAAGCAAAAGGTAGATTTTTATGAGTAAAGGAAGGCATTTTTGACCTTAAAGTACCTTTTAATTGTTCATCATATAGTGCTGCTTCATGTGCTGTAAGTGCATATCTTTCACCTTTTATTGTACAATATCCAATTGGCTCTATTAAAAGTTTGTATTCTCCACCAATTAATTCTTCATAGTTCATGCCAGTTAATTTAACCAGTGTTTGTATAAATACCTTATCACAAAAATAAGCTTTTATTTTTTTCATGTCTGGTTTACGATTATTACTTTTAATTATTATGGGAATATTACCACTACTTGGTCTTTTACTTACATACCCTTTAGTAGCTGTATTATATCGTGTTAACTTAGTTCCATTTTTATATGATATTTTAGATACTTTTCCAAAATGATATTTTACATTTGGATTTTTTACATTTGTGAAATCTATAGGTGTCGTTACTGGTTGTTTAGTTTCATCTTTTATAACAGTTACTCTAACACCTTCTTCACCAGGAGTCCATTTATATCCTTTAACAACACCTCCCATATTACCTCCACCAGTATCTACATTCCCATTCCCATCTCCAAATACGAGAATTGGCATTATAAGAAAAATACATAAAAAAGTTATTATTTTTTTCAATATTTTCACTCCTTAAATCAAAACTAAAAAAGAGTGTAAAAATTTACACTCTTTAAAACTTTATCTTAAATTACATATCTGCTACTATATTTCCCCATTCACCTTCCATTTCTATTTCATCTTGTATATTTCCTGTTTTATTATCATCAGAAGATTGTGGGTTATTCTTTTCTTCTTCTCCATTTAAAACATTTAAACATCTATTAATTGTAGTATTGTTTACACCACCAATTACATCAAACTTATTCATTCCTTTTAACACACTTTTATCACTAACTTCATCAGCTAATACTATTGGTTTATTTTTTGCAATTGTAGAACCTGTTAATGCATCAATTAATGTATATGCTTTTGTTATATAACACTCTTTCACGTCTTTATAGAAATATGATATTACTTCTTTATTTGTCTTAAATCTATCTATACCACTTATTCTTACTGATTTTGTCTTGCTTACTAAATTATCACTCATACTAGATTTTCCACCAATTACATAGGTCTTTAATCCTTCTGTATTAAATGGAATATTATTTCCATCAGTAAGTATAATTGGAGTTTTATCTCTTACTGCTACAGATGCAACACTCATTGAATCTGCTTCTCCTTTATAGGCATTAGTAAATATTACATTTTTCACCTTATTTATAGAATCTATTGCTTTTGCCACATTATAACTTGTTTCTATTCTATCTTTTCCACTAATTCTTTTAACTTCCATTCTTCTCATAGTTAGCATTTGTTCTACATCTGTACTAATAGAATCTGCCCCACCAATTATGTACAGTTTAGTCACTGTGTTAAGTCTTTCAAGTGTTTCATTTGGAACATTATCCTTTTGAGTTAATAGAATTGGTGCATTTTCACTTCCAGCTAAACCACTTGCACTAAGTCCATCAGCAATACTTTTATCTGAATTTACAATTATAGCAGTAGTATATTTCTGTTTATCTGCAATAAGACCTGCTGTTTCATATCTGTTTTTTCCAACTATTTTATCAATATCTTTAAGTTGCATTGCATTTGAAACTAATGTACTACTACCAACTAAAAATGTTACAGTCAACCCTAATGATAATATTCTTTTCATAATTTTCATAAATTTTCCCCCTCATAAATAACTTAACTTTATTATATATTAAACTATCTCATATTTGCTATTATATTTCCCCATTCACCTTCCATTTTAACTTCTTCTTGTATATTACCTGGATTCAATGTTTCTTCCTTATTATTACTTTCTTCATTTTCACTAATATCATCAGACCCTTGATTATTAGAATTATGTATCACTTCATCTTTTGCATCACTTGGTCTTTTTATTGGTCTTGTTTTCTTTTGTATCTCTTCCTTTGTACCTTCTTTTCCTTTTGAAGTATTGTTTATTTGACCATCAGTATTATTTTTCTTATTAACAGTATTTTTTAAATTTTTTTTAGGTTCATTTATTTTTGTACTTCCGTTTGATATATCTACAGTTGGAATCTCTATATAATCATCTTTTTTAACATTAATAATTTGTTCTTTTCCTTTATTTTCATTTTTAGTTATTTGAATTTTCTCTCCTGGTTTTTTTAAAGATAAAAAAAAACCTACACTAAGCATTAATACAATAATTATAGAGAAAATAATTATTATATATTTATTTTTATTTAGTTTTTTCATACTGAAAATCCTCTCTAAAGAATTTTATTAAATTTCCTCGCATCCAATAAATCTAGCATAGTCTCTTATACTTTGTCTTTTTTCCTCTGACTTACAATTAAAAGCTATTATATACTTTTCATTTTTTCCCATGAATTTTATATAATGTTCCTCAGTATAATACATCCTATTTGTTACTGTTCTAAAAGCCTTTAATTTTCCGCTTTTATCCCAGTTTTTAAGTGTTCTAACTGTTACACCTATTATATTAGCAAATTCTTCAGGTTTATAATTCAATATACTCACTTCCTTCTATAAGTATATTATATCATATTTTTCATATTTTTTCATTATATAATAGTATTTTTTTCATCTTTTTTCCAATTAAAATTTAGTAGAACATGCACTATATACCTGTATTTTAGTTTCCAAGGGTTTTACTTTCTCAAAACCAAAAGATGAATAAATCTTTACACTTAAAGTACCTTTAACAGTAAATTTTTCAGCTTTGCTAATGTCTTTTGGATTAATTTCTCTATTTATAATTTCTAAATTTATATCCTTAATCTCATATTCAGCTCCATCACCTTTAGGCTTTATATATTTATTTCCTTCTTTTTTAAGACCAAGCTCTTTCTTCAAGCTCTCTTCTATATTCCCTTTATCAATATTTACTTCCCATGTATCATTTTTTCCCAATTTATAAGCCGTTCCATAAGAACGTCTCAAAAATGGATATAATTCATCATAGTTTTCTATTGTAATTGATGTTATTGATCGTTGAAAACCATCTCTTACACTTTTTAGAAGAAGTGGATTTCTCATATATTCACAAATGGCAACAAACAATATTATAATTATTAGAACAGTTGCTAAACCAATTATAAATGAGTTCCCATCTTTATTTTTTAATATTTGTTTTACTTCCAATATTGCTCACTCCTTCCTGTTGCTTTGGAAGGAATATCTATTGGTATAGAACCAAACTCAAAGAAGCCAATGTCAACGGTCTTTTTTAATGTCAGCTTTATTTCTTCATTTATCTGAATCTTATGTGTTCCATTTATATATGTTGTATCCCATTTTATTTCATCTGGTTCAACACCTGTTTGTTCTTTTAATGTTTGTACCCTTTTATCTATATTCTCATTAATCTCACCTGTCAATTCTGCTTCTCTCATGAGAGAACTTGAAAATTGGTCTAACTGATATTTAGTAGTAAATACAGGTAATGCATTAATGGCAAATGCAATAATAAGAAATATTATAAATAAAATAATAGGAGTTCCTAATGCCAAATCCCAAAAACCATGATTATTTTTCAATACATTCTTCATCTTCATCCTCCTAGAACATAGTTTTTAGTGAATCAACTAAATTTATTCCTAATACTCCAAATATACATATAAAGAAACTTAATCCCATATATCCAATATATTTATCGAACTCTTTTGCTTCTTTTTCTATTAATTCCTCTAGTTTCTGGTATCTGAATTTTTCCAATTTATATCCTAGTGTTTGAAAATATACTACCTCATCATTTCCTGTTATGACACCTATTAACCCTCTAACAATCTCTGTTAAAGATTGAATACCAATCCTAGAATCAAATCTTCTAAGTGCCTCTATATAGCTTCCAGAAGTCATATCAGCTAATGTTATCTCTAATTCTTGTCTGAACTCTTCATTCGCACTTTCTTTATAATTTTTTATTATACTTACAACATCTCTACTACATTTTAATTCTTGTGTAATTGAGTATACAAACTCTGGTAATTCATATTCTATTATCATTTTTTTAGTTTTAATAATTCTATTTGCTTTCGTTATTTCAGTATAAAAATAATATATAGATAATATAAAACACAGTGCTTTCAATTTTGGAAAAATCATAGCTATTGGTATAATAGATACTAAAAATATAATTAAAGCTTTTATAATTGAACTGGCTATGTATGATTCAGGAGATAATTTTATATTTGCTGATTTTAGTGTAGATTTCATCATCTCTCTTCTATAATTATTAAGCTTTATAAATTTAGATAGTTTTATAGCACAATCACGAACAAAATCATCCAAAGATTGATTTTTTCTGTTAATTTTTAATACTTGTGATAACGCTTTAGAATAAATTCTATTTGGCAATTTTAAACTTCCTTCTAATATTTTATAAACTCCAAAAGAAATTAGTATTATAATAATGAATATCAAAATATCACCTCCTATTTCTTGATAATATCTTTATAATTTGATGGCTCATATAGTTTAAATAATTTTAAAACACCCAAAAAAGTTGTAAAAACAACTAAAGTAAATAAAAGTTTACCTATGGATGTAAAATATAATATATTTGCCCAATCTTCATTTATAAATTTCAAGAAAAGCATTATAAAATATATTAAGACATTAATAATAATAAACAAAAATGTACGATTAAGTATTTTACTTTGTTTCTTCTTATTTAATACTTCTACTGATGCAAATCTCTCTATAGTAGATGATAATGGAGCTTTTAAATTTTGATTGGATTGACAAGCAATTACTCTCGTTATCCATTCTTCAAAAACATCATTATCAAACTTTGATTTTAAATTTTTCAGAGCTAATTCAACACTTGAATTTACATTATTTACTTCATTTAAAAAACATTCAAATTCTTTTCTTATATGCAAACCTGTATTGTTAACACTTTCTTCTATTGAATTTATTATATCACTATTTCTCATATATGAAGTTGTTATCATTGATAAAGCTACACTAAGTTCTATATCAACTTTTTTCTTATATAAAATAAAAGCAAATTTTACATATTCAAATGGAAGAATTAAAAAGCCAATCATTAATACTGGTATTAAAAAGTTATTATTTATTGAAACTGACAAAAATACACCTACTATTGATAAAAATAGAGAAATTATACATATTGTTGAAAATACACCAATCTTATTTGTAGACTCTAATATATTTTTAGCATCTTTGATTATTTTTTTTAATCCTTTTTCTTTCTTATTTTTTGTTTCAATTGCAATTATATCTTTTAGATTATGTTTTTCTTTATCTTTTGTTAAAGAATTTATCATATCTTCATATAATTTTATTGGTGATACATCACACATTATTAAAATCCCTACAGAAATTCCAATAAATGAAATTAAACTTATCAAATCCATATCATCACCCTTATTAATTTAATATTTTATCTAGTTCTTCATCTGTAATTCCATTTTCTATTAATCTTTTAATAAGATTATCTGAGATATTATTTACCTTTTCAAATCTTCCCTTAATTTGAAGTTGTCCATTAACTTTGACTTGTTTTTCTATCTTATATTCAAATAACGTTTTAATTTCTCTCTTTCCATCCAAATTTATAACACATTCTGTTATCTCTAATATTTTTCTGGAGAAATCTTTTAATCTTTTTTGAAATACCATAATTGGAAAAGCTTTAGTCACATTATTATATAAAGTTTCATCATCCATATTAGATTTATACTTACATAAATCTACTATCCTTGAATATCCATCTCGACAAGAATTTGTATGTAAAGATGTCATAAATGGATGTCCTGTATTTGCTGCTTTTTGTGCTTCATAGGCTTCTCTACCTTTCATTTCTGATATAACAAAATAATCTGGATTCATAGTCATAGATATTTCTAACAACTTTTCTTGGTCTATATCTTGTTTTGAATCTTCGCTATGTTTTGTTACCAAATGAATCGCCTCATTTATTACTTCTCCATTTTTTCTTTTAACTAAATCAAACTCTCTAACTTCTTCTTCTATAGTTACAATTCGATCATCATTTGAAACGGCTTCACTAAGTACACCAGTTAGACTTGTTGTCTTTCCACTATTCGTTGGTCCTGCAAAACATTCACTAATGCCATATTTATAACATAAAATAAGAGTATCAAACATTTGTCTTGTTCCAGTACCTTTTTTAACAAAATCATCTATAGTAAGATTTTGTGGATTTATAATACGGATTGAGACTGCTACCCCTCTATCAGAATCAACACATCCCATTCCAACTGCTGTAATTCTTATATTCTTTGATAAATGTCCTCTTACAGTTGGTTTAGAATTATCAAAAGTTATATTAGATTTTCTAAGTAACTTTCGTATTACGTTAACTGCATGTTCTGGACTACTAAACTTTTCTTTTGTAAACTCTTTATGTCCATCTCTAAAAGTTATTCTTGTTGAATCCCATCCATTTATATTTATTTCTTCTACATTTCTATTAAAGAGATATTTATCTAAAAAATCAAATCCTGATGTTGCAGAGATTAATTCTTTTACTAAATCTTCTTTAGACTTATCTTCTACAATTATCCCATAATCATCTATATATTTTGATATATAAGCTCTTAATTGTTCTTTTCTTTGTCCATCATCTTTATTTATTAAACCAGAATATTTTGTAGTTATAAATTCTCTAATTTCTTCTAAAACATCTTGATACTCCCTATAATCTAAATCAGAATTATTTTTCAAAGATATAACTTTTTTGTTTAAATTAGAATTTCTAAATTCTGATGTAAAATCCATCAATTTTTTCCTTTCCTAAAAAATCTATTTTTTTCTTTTAATTCTTGATTAGATATTAGGGATACTATATTTTTAATTTGATTATTATATATTTTTTTTCTTTTAGATACTAATTCAGAAAATAATTCACCACAAAGAAATTGTTCTCTTACTTCTTCTAAATAACATATTTTATTTTTGATATTATAAACTTCTTCAATATCATTTATTGCATCTGACTCTCTCACACTTGATAAAACTGGTCTATGTTTACTTATATCAAATGCTTGGTCTATTAATAAATGTAAACTTGAATCAAAATATGATATTGATTTAGGATCTGGAGTAATAGTTCTAATGACATCACTAGCCATTTCTAGTGCAATTGTAGTCAGTTGATCATTTAAAAAATAACTTGAACAATCAACAATAACATAATCAAAACAATCCATTTTTTTTAACATATTAAAAAATGTCACTACTCTTTCACTTGAATATTCTGGATATGAATATAAATTTTCTGACTGTTTATATCCTAATGTTGCTATATATTTATTCTTATCTACTGTAATAAGATTTTCAAATATAGTTTCTCTTTCCAAAGAAATTGAAGACAAAACATTTCCTATAGACTTATCATGTTCTTTTGAATATGGTAAAACAGTATTAACTACTGGACATAAGTAGTCACAAAAGATAATAAGGACATTTTCTTTGTTTAAAGAAAATTCTCTAGCAATCTTTATACTTAATGTTGTTTTACCACTATTTGGGCTACCCCATATAGCAATAAATTTCTTTGCCATTTTTCACACTCCTACTCTTCATTTTTTGATGTCTTTACATCTAAAGTTTTAGTTACAAGTGATTTTATTGCTTTATCTTGTTCCTCTATAAATTTGTCTGCATAATAATCTGTCCCTCTATAAATTAGAGAAATATGCATTTTACTCTCAACTTCCAATTTAGCTAATAATTTTGTTTGTTCTTCATTAGCCATAACTGTTATTGTTGTTGGCAAATCATTTTCATTTTCGTTTTCATCACTTTTTATAACATCATTTTCTTTATCAGCTCCTTTAGCATTTGTTACTGCTAAAACCCTTACATATTTCAGTTCTGGTGGTTCTATAGTCTTTTTATCATCTCCAAAATCAGTAGCTATTATGGAAATTATATCTCCTGTTTGTAGTTTTCCAGAAAGACCTGATGCAAAGTCTTTTATTGTTATAGAAATAGCTCTTTTTTCACCATTTAAACCATATAAATACTCATTTTCAGCCACAGGTTGCATTGATAATTTTGATTTTAAAACAAGGTCATCCTTTTCCATATCTACAATTGCATATTTACCAACTACATCCTTTTTTTGTTTCAAAAATGATGATGGTAAACTTTTTGAATCTGATGTATTTATTTCTCTAACTTGGCTATCATTTATTTTTTCTCCTCGCTTTATTGTTTTTGATACTCTTACAAAAGTCGTTTGAGATTTTATTTTCTGATAAGTAGGTGAGATAAATGCTATAGAACAACCTATTATCAATGATAATAAACCAATAAATTTTTTATTTCTAAACAACATTTTTATACTATCCATTTTTTACCTCCATTTATTATATTAGACATGATAAAAAGCACCCTATAGATAAATAAGGTGCTAATGCAATTTGCTTTTTAAATGCTTTTTTATTAACTATCAACATTATAAGATTAATTAATAACGCTAGTAGCAAACATCCTATAATAAATTTAAATGTTTCAGTACCTTTAAAACCAATAAAAAATCCATTACTTGCCATGAATTTTATATCTCCTCCTCCTATACCTCCTGTTATATATGCAGCTATAAAAAATGGTACAGATAAAACAAATAAATTTAGTACAGATGAGTAAAAATCAATATTTATTAAACCTAATAAGAATATTAAAATATGAATTTCATTAGGTATAATTTTAGTTTTAGAATCTACATAACTTGTATACAATAATATTTGTACATAAATAAAATATTTAATAATTAATGTAATATCTTCAAAAAAATTAAATATTGTAACAGACAATATTATTTCAAGTAATATTAATAGAATCCAACCTTTTAAACTCAATCTCATTTTTTCATCATTTGGTAAAATACTTATCTTTGATAATATATAATATTTCATATTATAATCTAAATACTAAACATATTGATAATCTTAGATTTAAATGATGGGAACATATCATCATTAAGAAAACCTGCTATGAACTTTAACAATAATCCTGCTACAACAATAAGTATTATCCCTACTAGAATATTTTGAAGAGTAAATTCAATAGCACCTTTAGAATTACATAAGATTTTTTTCTGTTTAGCTATTGTTTTTTTTAATTTACATTGTACTCTTAAAATAAATAAATTAATTAATTTGGTAATTTTTTGATTAATCTTTAACATAAAATTACTAGATTGAGTTATCATTTTAGTACCTAATAACAAATTTTTCATTATTTCTCCTCCTTTTTAATCTTATCTATATAAAAAAAAGTACCCCTAGAAAGTACTTTTTGTAATCAAATTAAAAATAGTCCCCAGGGGACATATTTATTTTTTCTTTTTGAACCACCTCTAATTTTTTTATACATTATGTAATCTATTGTACTTCCCAGTCCTTGAACTATGAAAAGAAATATTCCACTTATTAAAGTAAGTTTAAAAATGTTCGATAAAATTAAAATTTCTTTTGTATAATTTATATAATGAAATTCTAAGTAATTATTCATTAGTTCCATTATCCAAACAATTAAAAACAACATAATACTCAGTCCTATTAAAATAAGTCCTGATGATCCTATGTCAATTTTCCTAGTTTTACTTCTTGCTATATTGTTATTCACAAAAAACCTCCTAAATATTTTTCTTATTGCTTAAAACTAATTCTTTCTTTTACTAATAATCCTCTTCACTCATACAAGTATCTAAATTTGATTCAGAAATCACATTAATAACTAAAAGAAAAATTATCATTAATAAAGACAATGGTACAACAACAAGCATTATTTTCAACTCCTTTCAATTTATTTTCATAATCTTTAAAACAGCTAAAAAAGAAGCCCCAAGGGACTCCTTTTTTAGAAAATTTATCAACTAAAAAATTACCTCAATTTATAAACTTCAAATTTTAAAAATACTATTTTAATTCATATACTGTTTTATCCTTATATCTTAATTTCTCAAATTTAAATATAGCATTTTTTTTTGAATACATTCTTAAAGATGAATTTAAAATTTGATACTTTTTATTTAATCCTGTATATTTTATAACTTTATTTTTTTCATTTACAAATATTATATAATTCCTATCATCATCTATTTCTTTATAAGAAGATGAAAATAAAATATCATCTACAATATCATATTTGTTTACTTTATCATTACAAATATAAACTTTTTTGAAATTAAAATCTGGATTATATCTTGAGTTTTTATCAAAGTAATGCATACTAGATAAAGTTATCACACTTACGATAATCATTCTCCAGCCCCTACTTATTTTTACTTTACTTTTATGTTTGATACCAAAGTCGCCAAAACACACTAAAACTATAGCTAAAATCCATATTAAAAATATTGCAAAATTTGTATTACTCATATATAAATAAAAATAAAATAGATCGTATAATTAAAAAGATATTGTTCTCTCCTAACTAAAGTTTAATTAATTTATTAGATATGAAAATTCTTATTTTCTGTAAAAAAGAGGGGGAAGGAGACAACTATCCGTCTCCTAAAATATTTTATTTGAAACTGAACCTGTATATAAAATCTATTTAATAAATTCCATATACAGGTTCAGTTTTATGGAATTACTTATACATAGCCTCTTTAAATTTTAATACAATAAATATATTTATCCCTCCAAGTGTTCCTAAGAAAATAAGTTTAAAAAAAGATTTCATTATTATATCAATAAACATCTTTGCATAAATAAACAACTCCTCTAATCATAATATTACCCTCACATTCTAAGTCCCCTGGAGACTTTTTTAATTAGATACTAAAAATATCAATATATTTTTTTTTTATATTTTTTAGGTATGTCATATGGTTTTAAACCCCTTTTATCATTAAACTTTAAATTACCATTTCTATCATTTTCATAACTTTGTCTATTATATTTAAGAAAGGAACTATCACTTATATGAGTCTTATTATGCCTGTCTAATAATTTCAATGTATCTTTTCTTATTATTCGATTTTCTTTATGTATATTTTTTAAATCTACACAATTTCTATAGATGCATAAATTAACTGTATTTGCTTCTTTATTTAAAATGTCTGCTATTTCTTTTGCTTTATATCCTTTTGTATATAATCTTTTTACTGTTTCTATATCTACTACCTTTTCATTATTCTTTTTATGTATATTTTTTAAATCCACACAATTTCTATAGATGTATAATTTAACTGTATTTGCTTCTTTATTTAAAATATCTGCTATTTCCCTCGCATTATACCCTTCTGAATATAGTTCTTTTACCTTATCTACAGCAGAATCACTATTCTTTTTATGTATATCTTTCAAATGAGCAAAATTTCTACTTATGCATTTTCTTACACTTTCAAAGTTTACTTTTAATAAAATTGAAATTTCTTTTGCATTATGTCCTTTTAAATATAGATGTCTTATTTTTTCTTTATCTAATTCTCTCAACTTACTCCTCCTTAAAAAAGTACATAAATATAGAGTTATTTAATTTTTATTACATTTGTTACATTTTGGGACATTTTTAGTTTGTTAACATATTTTTTGCCAATTCAATTACAAACTAAAAAAAAGATACCTTAGAGCATCTTTTATATTAAGTTACAAAAAGACAATCTCTTTTCGGCAACTGGCTGACTTAGCTAATTAGCCTTAGTCCCTATAGTTTTGCGTCACTAAATTTCTCTAGCTTTGCCCTTATATTCAGTTTTTATGCTTCCATAAATTCTCTACTCGCATTAAAGATATCATAAATAGAAACACCGTATATTTTAGATAGTTTTATAGCTTTATCTAAACTTATTTTTGTAGACCTCTCAATTCCTGTAATTCCAGATGTTGTCATGTTTAGAAATATAGCAACATCAGTTTTTGTAAGACCACTTTTTTCTCTTAATACAGATAATTTATTTTTTTTCAATTAAAAATCACCTTCTTTGTTTTTTTATTTAAAATAAATAATATATTTTAAAAATTAACACAATAATTTTTATTGTGTCACAAATTAAGCTATAAATTATTTACATCTACATTAGTTTTCTCTTTTTCATCAGATTTTTTATTATTAGTAGATGAATTTTGTAATGAATGAAACCAATATGCTAATTTTTCTATATTATCCAAATCATTTACATCTTTTACTTCATATAAATGACTTTTTATTCTTGCTATTAAATTCTCTTTATCTTTCATAAAACCACCTCTTTGCGTGTGTATATATACAATTATATAGCCATATTGGTGTATATGTACACATTATACCATTGCTTATTATTTTTTTCAATAGATAAATGTAATAATATACACCTTTAATAAAATAGTTGTGTAGCCTAACACATAATTCAATGGTATAATAATCTAAAGAGGTGATTTTATGTGCGAAATAGATAAAGATACAAAAACAAGATTTGTTGAAATAAGAAGAGAAAAAAATCTAACTCAAGAGCAACTCGGAGAAATATTAGGTGTCACTAGAAATGTAGTTGCAAATATTGAAAACGGTCGTATGGTGGCTAGTAAATTATATGTTAACCACTTTTGTTCTAAATTTAATATAAATAAGGACTGGCTTCTTTATGGAGTTGGTAATAAAGATAGAGATTATTTAAGTGAATCAGAAGAAAAATTATTGCTACAAATATTACCAGATATTTTTTCAGATATAGCTCTTGATAACAAATCTAAAATGAGAAATATTATTGAGTTATTACCAGAGTTAGATGATGAGTATTTAGAAATAATAGAAAAACTTATTAAAGGTATCATAAAAAAATAACCCTGTTAATGGGCTATTTTTTTTTCTATTCGTTTTAAATATTGATAAGTAAATTCAAGAACTCTTTCATTACGAATAATTTTTATAATATGAATCATTTCTTTTTTCATTTTTTCTTCAAGTTCTTTTTCTATCATACCATTTCCCCCTAAGAATAATCTTTTACCCTATAATTAATCTTTTAACTTATTTACATTTTAGCACAAAAAATTACTTCAAAAATATTGGTACGACCTATATTTCAGTGTTTTTTTTACATATTACCTTATATATTTTATAAAATATAAATTATTCTACATACGTACAATATATTTTCATTTTAAATCTATAGAATTATGATATTTTTAATATTTTCCAGTATTTTCTAAATATATATTATTAAAAAAATTATTTATTTTTCTATTTTTCGACATATAATGTAAGAGGGGGTGATTAATTGTTGAACAAAACATTAATGTATATTTAAATAAATATGTATGTATACAAATTTAAATATGTTTTTTCAGTATAATAATATGAAAAATGTGTTAAAATCTAATCGTAAATCAAAAAAACTAACTCAAAATCAGCTGAGTAAATTGGCTAATATAAGCCAAAGTTATATTTCTGACCTAGAGAAGGAATATTTTGTACATAGCCCAACAGTAAAACAAATTATATCACTCTCAAAAGCCCTTTCCATTGAACCATGTGAATTAGCAGAATATTTTATTAAAAAAGAAATTGAATCAAAATAAGATAGGAGGTATATTATGGAGAAATATTTTTTAGATGAACTTAATAAGTTAAATAATCCAACTATTAGTGAGATTATAGAAGTATCAGAAAAACTATCATTAAGTCCATTTATTATTGTATCTTATTTCATTGAAAAAGAAGAGGAAAGTAGCAGCTCTATTTAAAAGTTTTTTCTAAACTGTATATATAAAATAAGTATTTATTAATACTTTTGAGATAATTTTTCTATAGTAAGAATATTTTATAAAAAAAGATAAAGAATAGTACTTTTGATGGTTACAAAGGTACTATTTTTTAATAAATATAAGTAATATTGTTATATACATGAAATTACATACATGAAATTACTACAGTAATTACGTACAGTAATTAGCAAATGATTGTAATAGAAGAAGAGTAGTAATTACAATATCTTTAAGAAATATAAATTTAAAATATTTAAAAACTGTATATAAATAGTTTTTGTTTATTTATAATTTATTTTATTTTTAATATAAATAAACTTTGCTTATTTATAATTTATTTATATATTTGGATAATAAAATTTTTATTATTAATAAAAAATTTTCTATTGTGTATAATTTTAATATAAAAAAACATCAAAAATAGAACTAATAGAAGAGTTTTCATTCTAAGTAGTTCTATTTTTGATAAGTGAAGATTTGAATATAAACACTAATAGGAGTAGCCAAAATTAAATTTTTTGAACTACTCCCTATTATTATAGATTTTTATACTACTAATATCATATTACTATTTTTAAGCTTCCATTTTTATTTATGTTTTTAACAATTATAGTTCTTATAAATGCACCTGGATTTTTTATTTCACTATAATTTATATCATTTTCATCAATTGTATATTCATTAAAAACATAGTTTAGAGTTTTTAACACTATATTAATACTATACTGTATAGATAAACCAACTAAATCATTTATAATAAGTTCTTTCTCTAATTCAAGTTGTCTATTTAAATCTTCTTTATATAATTTATGTTTATCTAAATTAACTTGTTCCAGCACTTTGCTATAATTAGCACTTAAAGAGCAACCAGTATTGCTAAAGAATTTCTCTATCTTTTCTTTAATAAAATTAATATATCTATTTCTAACCTTTTCTTTTGTTTCATAACGACTTGTATCTATTCTATTGTTACTTATATTAAATAAAGTCTTAGAACCTTTCAAAAAGGCTTCTAAACGCTTACTTGATTTTCGTAAATAGCTTGGAAGAACAGATATAAGATTTTCTTTATTAAATTTAACTTTTTTACCTTTGCTTGTATTAGCATCAGCCCAAAGTAATTTTTTTATTTCTAATTTTAACTCATTAACATTATCAAATTTAAGTAAATGTTTTAATGTATCTAAAGACATAGTTATATAACCTTGTCCACCATCAGATTTTTTTAAATGATTTTTATACTCACCATCTATAACTATATCAAATTTACCCCTTTTAACTTTTGTAGAGTAAACTAGTCCAGCTTCAATCAAAATAGAATGATTATATCTTGCTGTTACAACAGAAACATTACATATATCAGCTATATTTTTAAAAGAAACAGATTTTCTAACGAAATTCTTATTACAAGGTATAAAATGATAAGCTATAAATTGTTTAATAGCTGACTTACTTAAAGAGATAGTTTTATTTTCATTTGTTACAATCTCCATTGTACCAATTGTATTAGTTTCTTTTTCAATTACATAAGAAAATTCTGTAAAAGTTTTTATTTTAGGACAATTTGAACAGAAGTCATCTAATCTATCTTCATGTAAAGAATAGTTTTTTCTGATATTACATGAATTACAAACAGAATGATCTGTTTTTTCTATTTTTCTTGTAGACGTTTTAAAGATACCCAGCATATCTTTAAGCTTTGACTTTGACATTCGGGTAATAGGTTTTAAATTATGTATTACTGTAAACTGGCTATCCATATTGAGACACCTCCTTTATATGTGTAAAACATATAAAAAAGCCTTAATATTATTATATATCAAGGCTTTGAGACATCATATTTACAGTAACTTCCATAAGATTTAATCTAAAATAAGCATCAAAAGTATTGCAAGTAATCATAAAATATGATATTATAATCATAAATTATGAAGTAAATGAGGTCTACATGGGCACATGATAATTAATATTTGCGTTCTACTTTAAAGTATTAATTGTCAGATTGGTAAGTGAATTGGCGTTCCTTATCAATCCTGTGAGTTGTAGGCTTTTTTTATTTGTTTTATTATATTATATTTTATATTTTAATTTTTTGCAATTATTTTTATATTAATATTTAATATTATCAGTTTTTGTAACTATGTTATTTAATCATTCCGAGTAGAGAAACCACTCAATTCCTTTGAATCTATTTTTTTTAAAATAGACTTAATTTCTTCTTTATCTTGATTGTTTAAATGTTTAAAACGACTTGCAAAAGCAAAAACTAGCTCTTTTTCATCTTTATTTAAATCTGTAGTATTTATTTTAACTTGGGTTGCAGAATGAAGTATAGATTTTTTTAATCGACCTCTTTCATCTTCATTTAAATTATATTCTTTTATTAGTATGTCTAGCCATTTTTTAGGAATGCTTCTTTTTCCTGTTTCAACAGCTGATAAGTGGGATAATGTCACATTCAATTTTTCTGACATATCTTTAAGTTTTTCATCATTATCAGTCCTTATTTTTCTTAACATTTCTCCAAATGGTGTTATATCAAGTTTCATATACATCATCCTCCTTAACATACCTATATGTTACCATTATTACAATGTAAATTCAACAATAATTGATTATTTTTTTTTAGAAATATTAGACTTTAACTTTTAATACTTTTATTGGCCAACAATAGTTATCTATAAAAGTATTAAAAATACTAGTTTTTATAAGTAAGAGAGTAGTCAATTATGATATAATAAGTAAAAGAAAATTACTTTTTATACAAATTCTAATAATTTACTCATTAAAAAAATCACTTCTTTACAGCTGATAAAGAGTGATTTTTTTAATGAATATTGTAGGACCAGATGAATTTATATTTAATGTATTGAAATAACTTAATTTTTATATGCAAAAACGTAACTTTTTTAATTTTTTTAAATAATATTTCTATATTTAATACTTAAATCGTTCTGATCTAAAAGAAATAATTATTTAAAATGAAAAATAATTTCGTTTTTGCAAAGTACTATTTACTTTATAAGTTTATTTTTTAGGTAATATTTTTAATAATTTATTCCTACTAGGTATATTTAAGTTTTAAATATTTGATAAATAAATATTTAAAACTTACAAAAAAAAGAAAATGGACTATATCGAAAACACGACTAGCCCAAACACAAAATATTTCTATGGTGATAAACAATCTGACCAGGACATTTTAACCATAGACTTTTACATTAACGAGTACAATGACAACGACACAATACTAAATAACATATTAGATATTGGTTATATCAATATACAACGAAAAAATTCTTCTATTTATAAATTATATAATAAATTTGTTCAAAATGCTAGATATTTTCAGTAGAGTAGAGTCCAGAAATTATTGATTATTCTTTTTGAACTTAACTTTTAGTTCAAAACTAAAGCTACTCTTTTGAACTGGAACCCTATTTTTGGACAAATTTTTAAACCACTCCAAAAATAGGTTTTTTTATTCTCTTTTTTCAAATATAATAAAATTAAAAACGAGGAAAATATATGAAAAAATATTATTCAGAAGATGTCATAAAACTTTTAATAAAAAATATAAATATAGAAAAAATGACCAACAATTCTATTGTTTTTACAAAAGAATTTAAACTACATGCTGTTAGAGAAAATCTTGAAAAAGGTAGATTTCCAAAAGATATATTTTTAGAAGCAGGTATTGATTTAAAAATAATAGGATTTGATAAACCAAAAGATTGTCTTAGAAGATGGAGAAAAATCTACTTAAAACAAGGCGAAGCCTCTCTTGTATCTAAATCAAGTAGAGAATTAAATCTAAAAAAGAAAACAA
>NZ_JAGWCV010000018.1:0-61526 GCF_020657735.1 Clostridioides sp. ZZV15-6383
AGCTGGGAGAGCACCTGCCTTACAAGCAGGGGGTCACAGGTTCGAGCCCTGTTGGTCCCACCATTTGCGGCCTGGTAGTTCAGTTGGTTAGAATGCCAGCCTGTCACGCTGGAGGTCGAGGGTTCGAGCCCCTTCCAGGTCGCCAAATTAAATAAGCGGGAATAGTTCAGTGGTAGAGCGCAACCTTGCCAAGGTTGAAGTCGCGAGTTCGAATCTCGTTTCCCGCTCCATAATAATTTGGGTGCATAGCTCAGCTGGATAGAGCAACGCCCTTCTAAGGCGTGTGTCCGGGGTTCGAATCCCTGTGCGCTCATTAAGAAAAGTTTACTATAGAATATAGTAAACTTTTATATTGTTTAAAAAGACACAGGATACATGTATATTACCTGTGTCTTTTTCTTTATAAACTTTAAACTATGTAAGAGTTACAGTATATTCATTAATATTGTAAACGTATGAAGGCTAATGTATAATAGTCTACAAGAAGTTTATGAAGGTATAAGTTATATGAAGTCTCAATTGGATAGGAGCTATATACATTATATTGTATAGTATTAATATATTTAAATAGCTTATGAATTTATTTATAAAGAAATTCATTTTACCTAAATAATAAGTATAAGTAATTATAAAAGAAAATTAGATACTATAAAGAATTGACAATTTAATGTAATATTTATAAGTTATGCTAAATGAATTATTATACTATGGATAATAGATATATGACTTTGAAAATATATGTGTTATTTTGGTTATAGAACAACTTACTTAGGTATAGAAGATAAATTTTGATGGTGATTTATAGTAAGACTATTAAAATAAATTTATCTAAACTAAATATCAAATAAATTACTACTTCAATATAAAAATGATATTAATAGGACAATGTTGATAATAGATAATATTTAAATTTTGCAGTTGTTTGTAGTTGATAAGTAGATTATTAAATTTTTACTAATGAATATATATTAAGTAAAGATATATTAAAGATATTTTATAGCATAAAATTGCATTAAGGCGCGAGTACTATTTTGTATTCGCGCCTTGATGGTTTGAATTATTTGAGTAAAAACTAACTTTAATAAAAATATATATTTATTGAATTGATATTTTTGATGTGTTTAGAGATTATTTAACAATCTCTGAATATAAAACTAGAATTATTTACACAAAAGTTAAATAGTTTGTATAGAGTTAGATTTATATAGTATAATACTTAGTGTAAATAATTAAGAAGTTATCAAACAGGAGGATAAAACTGTGTTAGATATAAATTCTTTTTTAAATGGATTTTTTAATATAATATTAAGAATGAGTATATATGATTTAATTGACATATCTATAGTAGCGTATATTTTTTACAAAATATTTATGTTTATAAAAGATACAAGAGCAGAACAAGTATTTAAAGGGATAATATTTCTTTTGTTAGCAACTCAACTTAGTAACACCTTTAAATTGCATACCGTTTATTGGATATCTCTTAAAGCTTTAGATTATGGAGTTATAGCTGCTCTTATAATTTTTCAACCAGAATTTAGAGCAGGGCTTGAGCATATAGGAAGAGCAAAGTTTAATTTATTTGGAAAGAATGTAAATACTTCTGAAGAAACTCTTAATAGAAATATAGAAGAAATTGTAGAAGCTTTATATTCACTTTCTAGACAAAAAATAGGAGCCCTTATCATAATGGAGAGAGAAACTAGAATAAGTGATATAATAAATACAGGAACTATTATTGATGCTGAAATTTCTAGACAACTATTAATAAATATATTTATACCAAATACACCATTACATGATGGAGCAGTTGTAATTAGAGATTCTAAGGTAAAAGCAGCTGCATGTTTCTTGCCATTGACAGAAAGTAAGGACTTAAGTAAAGATTTAGGTACTAGACATAGAGCGGGAATAGGTGTAAGTGAGGTGTCTGACTGTATAACACTGATTGTATCAGAGGAAACAGGAGGCGTATCAATTGCTAAAGCAGGTAAGTTATATAGAGATATTTCTAGAGAAAGAATGATGAATATATTACGTAGTAATTTAAAAACAAATACAGAAACAAGAAGTTTTTTCAAAGGTGGTATATTTAAATGATAAATAGACTAAAAAATAATACCAAAATAAAAATAATATCATTTTTAAGTGCGATTGCACTATGGATGTATGTTATGGCTGTAGTTGACCCTGAAGAAACTAAAGGGTTTGAAGATATACCTGTATCTATAAGTAATATAAGTGATTTAAAAGATAAAAATCTTGTTATATATCCAGACGAAAAATTAACAGCAGATGTATATATAAAAGGTAGTCTATCAAAAGTACAAAGTGTTAAGAAAGAGGACATACATGTATATGGAACTATTGAAGATCCAATACAAGGACAAAAGGAAGTTTATTTAAAAGCAAACATTCCTCAAGGTGTCACTATAGAATTTAAGCATGATGTCTTAGTAGTAAACCTTGAAAAGAATATAAAAGAAAAAAGAGATATAAAGGTAGAAGTAAGTGGAAATTCAAAAAGAAATATAAATAAAATTGAACTTAATAAGGATTTTGTCGATGTATCGGGGCCAAGAACTCTAGTTAAAGAAGTAAAAAGTGTAAGAGCTAATTTAGATGTTGGCAATGAAACAGAAGATTTCTCTAAAAAATTGGAATTAATACCATTAAATAGCGATGGGACTAAAGTTGAAGGTGTAAAATTAAGTTCATCTTTTGTAACTGCGAAAATAGAATTATTAAAGGAAAAAACTGTACCAATAAGAGTAAATTTAAGTGATAATAAATATAATGATACATTGAAAAATTATAAATTAAGTAAGGAACAAGTTACAATAAAAGGTAAAAAAGAAAATATAGACAAAATAAATTATATTAAGACAAAACCTGTTGATTTAGCTGATTTAGCTAATGGAGAAGAAAAAGAAGTGAGCTTAGATGTTCCAGAAGGGATAACTCTCGAGGATAGTTCTATAACAATAAAATTGAATGAGACAAAACAATTGAGTGCAGATTTTCTATATACTGCAGGTGATATTGAGTTAAGGAATATTCCAGCAAATATGGATAATCCAAGTATAATTTCTGATATAGATATAAAAGTTGTCGTAGAATCGACAGAAGATTTGAGTAAGTTAAATAAAAAAGATATTTCATTGTATGTTGATTTATCACAAAGCCCTGAGAAAGATAGTAAATATAAAATAAAATATGAAACAACATATCAATTTAAAAAAATAAATATAGAACCTAATATTGTTGAAGTGGAATGAACAAATATTTTGAATATTTAGTTGTTACAAGATGTGACAAAAAAACCTATAAAATTAAGTTTGTTAATTTTATGTTTTTGTTGCATCTTGTTTATTTTAGTTATATTATAAAATAAGGACAATGAGATATTTGTTAAATCTAAAAAGCACTAAATATATGAAAAAAGACTGCTCAATAGATTTAAATAAATATTTTTGAATTAAATATTTCAATTATATCTAGGAAAACGTTGCTAAACGAGTTATAATTTAATTGAGATATAAAAAGTTCTATTTCAAAAAATTCAAGATGAGGTGGAAATGCATGAGAAGTTTTGAAGAAGTAATTAAATTTGCAAAAGAAAGAGGTCCTAAAACTATATCAGTAGCATGTTGTCAAGATAAAGAAGTCTTAATGGCAGTTGAAATGGCTAGAAAAGAAAAAATAGCAAATGCTATTTTAGTAGGTGATATAGAAAAGACTAAAGAAATTGCAAAAAGCATAGACATGGATATCGAAAATTATGAACTGATAGATATAAAAGATTTAGCAGAGGCATCTCTAAAATCTGTTGAATTAGTTTCACAAGGAAAAGCCGACATGGTAATGAAAGGCTTAGTAGACACATCAATAATACTAAAAGCAGTTTTAAACAAAGAAGTAGGTCTTAGAACTGGAAATGTATTAAGTCATGTAGCAGTATTTGATGTAGAGGGATATGACAGATTATTTTTCGTAACTGACGCAGCTATGAACTTAGCTCCTGATACAAATACTAAAAAGCAAATCATAGAAAATGCTTGCACAGTAGCACATTCATTAGATATAAAAGAACCAAAAGTTGCTGCAATATGCGCAAAAGAAAAAGTAAATCCAAAAATGAAAGATACAGTTGAAGCGAAAGAGTTAGAAGAAATGTATGAACGAGGAGAAATCAAAGGTTGTATGGTTGGTGGACCTTTTGCAATTGATAATGCAGTGTCTTTAGAAGCTGCTAAACATAAAGGTATAAACCATCCTGTAGCAGGAAGAGCTGATATATTGTTAGCTCCAGATATAGAAGGTGGTAATATATTATATAAAGCTTTGGTATTCTTCTCAAAATCAAAAAATGCAGGAGTTATAGTTGGGGCTAAAGCGCCAATAATATTAACTTCTAGAGCAGACAGTGAAGAAACTAAACTTAACTCAATAGCTTTAGGTGTTTTAATGGCAGCGAAGGCTTAATTTTAAGGGGGAAATAGGCAAATGAGCAAAATATTTAAAATCTTAACAATAAATCCTGGTTCAACATCAACTAAAATAGCTGTATTTGATAATGAGGATTTAGTATTTGAAAAAACTTTAAGACATTCTTCAGAAGAAATAGGAAAATATGAGAAGGTGTCAGACCAATTTGAATTCCGTAAACAAGTAATAGAAGAAGCTCTAAAAGAAGGTGGAGTAAAAATATCTGAATTAGATGCTGTAGTAGGTAGAGGAGGACTTCTTAAACCTATAAAAGGTGGTACTTATTCAGTAAGTGCTGCTATGATTGAAGATTTAAAAGTAGGAGTTTTAGGAGAACATGCTTCAAACTTAGGTGGAATAATAGCAAAACAAATAGGTGAAGAAGTAAATGTTCCTTCATACATAGTAGACCCTGTTGTTGTGGATGAATTAGAAGATGTTGCTAGAATTTCTGGTATGCCTGAAATAAGTAGAGCAAGTGTAGTGCATGCTTTAAATCAAAAAGCAATAGCAAGAAGATATTCTAGAGAAATAAACGAGAAATATGAAGATATAAATCTTATAGTTGCCCACATGGGTGGAGGAGTTTCTGTTGGAGCTCATAAAAATGGTAGAATAGTAGATGTTGCAAACGCATTAGATGGGGAAGGACCTTTCTCTCCAGAAAGAAGTGGTGGATTACCAGTAGGTGCATTAGTAAAAATGTGCTTTAGTGGAAAATATACTCAAGATGAAATCAAAAAGAAAATAAAAGGTAATGGTGGGTTAGTTGCATACTTAAATACTAATGATGCTAGAGAAGTTGAAGAAAGAATAGAAGCTGGTGATGAAAAAGCTAAATTAGTATATGAAGCTATGGCATATCAAATCTCTAAAGAAATAGGAGCTAGTGCAGCAGTTCTTAAGGGAGATGTAAAAGCAATACTATTAACTGGTGGAATCGCATATTCAAAAATGTTTACAGAAATGATTGCAGATAGAGTTAAATTTGTAGCAGATGTAAAAGTTTATCCAGGTGAAGATGAAATGATTGCATTAGCTCAAGGTGGACTTAGAGTTTTAACTGGTGAAGAAGAGGCTCAAGTTTATGATAACTAATGATAAAAGAATAAGAATCATAACTGGTCACTATGGAAGTGGTAAAAGTGAATTTGCGATGAACTATGTTGTTAAGTTAAGAGATATGGTTTCTGGCAAAGTTGCTATAGCCGATTTAGATGTGGTAAATGTATACTTTAGAACTAGAGAAAAGAAAGAGTTAATGAAATCTTTAGGTATACAACCAATAGATAGCTCAATTAATGCTCCAACATTAGATTTACCAGCAGTATCAGCAGAAGTAATGTCTCCTATGGTGGATCATTCATACAATTCTGTTATAGATTTAGGTGGAGATAATGTGGGTGCTAGAGTTATAGGAAGATTTAGTCATTTGTTAAAAGAAGGCGACTATGATATGCTTTTTGTAATAAATGCAAATAGGGAGAAAACTCAAACTTCTGAAGAAGTTATCCAATATATAAAAGAAATAGAAAAATCTTCTAAATTAAAGGTAACAGGTCTAATTAATAATACTCATCTTATTAGATTTACTACTATTGATGATGTTTTAAGAGGTCAAAAAGTTGCAAAAGAAGTTTCTGAAAAATGTAATATACCTATAAGATATGTTGCATGTTTAGAAAATCTTGTTGAACAGTTACCAAAAGATTTAGAAGGAGAAATTTTTCCTATAAAATTATATATGAGAGAAGACTGGATGTAGTTTGAGCTCAAATATATAGAAAGTTTAAGGAGGCTTAGGTAAATGGCTAAAGGAAAAGTATCTTTTAATCAAGAACGTTGTAAAGGTTGTGGATTATGTGTTGAAGCATGTCCAGTAAAAATCATACAATTAGACTCAAATGTAATAAACAAAAAAGGGTATAACCCAGCAACTGTTTTTGAAATGGAAAAATGCATAGGATGTGCAAGTTGTGCAACTATGTGTCCAGATGTAGTTATAACAGTAGAAAGAGATTAATTTAATTAATATTTAAGGGGGAATTTTAATGGCTAAGATACTTATGAAAGGTAACGAAGCATTTGGAAAAGCAGCTATAGAAGCTGGCTGCAAGTATTTCTTCGGTTACCCAATAACTCCACAAAGTGAATTACCAGAATATTTATCAAGAGAGTTACCTAAAATAGGTGGAGCGTTCGTTCAAGCTGAATCAGAAGTTTCTGCGATAAACATGGTTTATGGTGGAGCAGGTGCAGGAGCAAGAGTTATGACTTCTTCATCTTCACCAGGAGTTGCTTTAAAACAAGAAGGTATAACATATGCAGTAGGAGCAGAAGTTCCTTGTGTTGTACTTAACGTAATGAGAGGTGGTCCAGGACTTGGAAGTATACAACCTTCACAAGCTGACTACTTCATGTCTACAAGAGGTGGAGGAAATGGAGATTACAGAACTCCAGTATTTGCACCAGCTACAGTTCAAGAAGCTGTTGATATGATAATGGAAGCTTTTGATGTTGCAGACTATTATAGATCACCAGTTATGGTAGTTGCAGATGGTATGATAGGTCAAATGATGGAGCCAGTTGAATTTAGAGCTCCTGAAAAGAAAAGAGAATTGCCTCCTAAAGATTGGGCAACTGTTGGAACTAAAGGAAAAAGAAAACCTAATGTAATAAACTCTCTATACTTAGAGCCAGAAGTACTAGAAGACCACTGCTGGCATTTACAAGAAAAATTTGATGCAATGGAAAAAAATGAAGTACAATACGAAATGTACAAAACAGAAGATGCTGAATTTGTATTTGCAGCTTATGGAACTACTTCAAGAGTAGTAAAAAGCGCAATTGATATATTAAGAGAAGAAGGAATAAAAGCAGGTCTTATAAGACCTAAAGTATTATGGCCATTCCCATTCGAAGCATTTAACCAAATTCCTAATGCTAGAAACATATTAACTGTTGAAATGAGTATGGGACAAATGGTGGAAGATGTTAAAATGGCAGTAGAAGGTAAATTACCAGTTTACTTCCATGGAAGACCAGGAGGAATGACTCCAACACCAGCAGAAATAGTTGAAAAAGCTAAAAAAATTATTGCCGGAGAATTGGTTGCAGGAGGTGCTAGATAATGGCTGTTGTATTTAAGAAAACTGAAGGATTACAAGATACTCAAACTCACTACTGTCCAGGATGTACACATGGTATAATCCATAGATTAGTTGGTGAAGTATTAGAAGAATTAGGAGTATTAGGTGATGCTGTAGGTGTTGTTCCAGTTGGATGTTCAGTTTTAGGATATAAATATTTTAACTGTGATACTCAAGAAGCTGCTCATGGTAGAGCACCAGCTGCAGCTACAGGAATAAAAAGAGTTCATCCTGAAAATACAGTATTCACTTATCAAGGTGATGGAGATTTAGCTTCAATCGGTACTGCTGAAATAGTTCATGCAGCTGCTAGAGGAGAGAAAATAACTACTATATTTGTAAACAATACAACTTATGGTATGACTGGTGGACAAATGGCTCCAACTACATTAGTTGGACAAAGAGCTACTACTGCTCAATCAGGAAGAAATGCTGAAACTCAAGGTTATCCAATAAGAGTAAGTGAAATGTTAGCTACATTAACAGGAGCTGTATTTGTAGAAAGAGTAGCAGTTGATACTCCAGCCCATGTTAGACAAGCTAAAAAAGCTATAAAGAAAGCATTCCAAGTTCAACAAGCAGGATTAGGATTTGGAATAGTAGAAGTATTATCTACTTGTCCTACAAACTGGGGACTGGCTCCAAACGATGCTTTACAATGGTTAAGAGACAATATGATACCATACTATCCATTAGGAAATTTCAAAAATGTTGAAGTTGAGGAGGTGAAGTAAATGTCTACAGCTAGAGTAATATGTGCAGGCTTCGGAGGCCAAGGTGTTATGTCTATGGGACAATTACTTACTTATGCAGGAATGCTAGAAGGAAAAGAAGTTTCTTGGTTACCATCTTATGGGCCAGAAATGCGTGGAGGTACAGCAAACTGTGCAGTAACTGTATCTAATGAGCCAGTTGGTTCTCCACTTATAACAGATGATGCAACTGCAGCTATATTATTAAATATACCAGCATTTGAAAAATTCAAAGATGATGTTGTTCCTGGTGGAAAAATAATAGTAAATAGTTCTTTAATAAAAGAAAAAGTTGATAGAACAGATGTAGATGTTTATTATATACCAGCAAATGAATTAGCAGTTGAGTTAGGAAATGACAAAGTTGCTAATATGATAATGTTAGGAGCTTACTTAAAAGTAGCTGATACTGTAGATATAGAATCTGTATTAGAAGCATTTAAGAAAGTTTTCGGACCTAGAAAAGAAAAATTCGTTCCATTAAACAGAGAAGCTCTACAAAAAGGTATGGATGCTGCATGTTCTGGAGCAACTAACTAATAAAGAAAAAAGATGTCAAAAAAAAGACAATAGAATTATTTCTATTGTCTTTTTTGATGATAAGTATTAAAATGTTTTTATGACTGAAATTAAGAGTATAATGATATTTTATGAACTGTAAAAATATAATACAAATTGCAAGCTTTTCAATTATGAAAGGAGAATCTTTAGTGAGAAAGTATTTTGGAACTGATGGAGTCAGAGGAGTAGCAAATACAGAATTAACATGTGACTTAGCATATAAACTTGGTAGAGCTGGTGGTTTTGTTTTAGCTCAAGGAGACCACAGAGTAAAAGTAGTAGTAGGTAAAGATACAAGAATATCAGGAGATATGTTAGAAGCATCTTTGATAGCAGGACTTATGTCTGTTGGATGTGATGTTATTACTGTTGGAATAATACCAACACCTGCAGTGGCATATTTAACTAGAAAATATGGTGCTGATTGTGGCGTGGTTATATCTGCATCTCATAATCCTGTTGAATATAATGGAATCAAATTCTTTAATAAGAATGGATATAAATTAGATGATGAAATTGAATTAAAAATAGAAGAGTATATAGATGATATAGACAAAATTGAATGTTTACCAATTGGTGAAAATGTAGGAAGAAGATTACATGAACATTATGCACAAAGGGACTATGTAGACTATTTGAAATCAATAATAAGCACTGATTTTAAAGGGTTAAAAGTAGTATTGGATTGTGCAAATGGTGCATCATATAAAGTAGCACCAATAGTGTTTGACGAATTAGGAGCAAGTGTAATTTCAATAAATAGTTCACCAGATGGAAATAATATAAATTATAAATGTGGTTCTACACATCCAGAACAACTTCAAAAAGCTGTTTTAGAACATAATGCTGACCTAGGTCTTGCGTATGATGGAGATGCTGATAGATTAATTGCAGTAAATGAAAAGGGTCAAATTGTTGATGGAGACCATATAATGATATTGAGTGCTTTAAGTTTAAAGAAAAATAATAAATTAGCACAAGATACTTTAGTAGTTACAGTTATGAGTAATATAGGATTGACAATAGCTGCCAAAGATAATGGAATAAATTTATCTACTACAGCAGTTGGAGATAGATATGTTTTAGAAGATATGGTTAAGAATGGATATAATCTTGGTGGAGAGCAATCTGGACACATGATATTTTTAGATTACAATACTACTGGAGATGGAGTGCTTAGTTCTCTAATACTTGCAAATATAATCTTGCAAGAAAAGAAACCTTTATCAGAACTTGCATCAATAATGAGTCAATATCCACAAGTATTAGTAAATGCAACAATAAAAAATGAAAATAAGAACAAATATATGGAATATCCAGAAATAAAAACTGAGATAGAAAGAATAGAATCTATTTTAGATGGAAATGGTAGAGTTTTGATAAGACCATCAGGAACTGAGCCATTAGTTAGAGTTATGTTAGAGGGTAAAGAGGAAGGTCAAATAAAAGAATTAGCAACAAATTTAGCTAATCTTATACAAGAAAAATTATCGTAATTTACAAGGGTATTCTCAGATATAAAGACTGAGGACACCTTTCTAAGCGCCAGAACTTAGTTATAGACATAATTATTAAGTAATATAGGAAACTAAGTTGACGAGGTCAGAGTTAATCGAATTGTCGGCGGATGCTCTGCGGTGTGTTTACCATCGAAAAACTTCTTTAAATAATAGGAGTAATCCTATGGACAAAGGGAAGCCAAAGTAAACTTATATGACCTAACTCTTAAAATATATAAATAATATTTTTAGGAGGACACAAATAATGTGTGGAATAGTTGGATATTTAGGAAGTAGAAAGGCAGCAGAAGTTATAGTAGAAGGGCTTTCTAAGTTAGAGTACAGAGGTTATGACTCAGCAGGAGTAGCAGTTAATAGTTCTAATGGAGAAGAGCTTAATATTAGAAAGTTTAAAGGTAGACTTTCTGTACTGGCAGAAGATTTAGAAAAGAATCCTATTGATGGAAATTTAGGAATAGGGCATACAAGATGGGCAACTCATGGAGAACCATCTGATGTAAACTCACACCCTCATTTTAATCAAGCTAAAACAATAGCAGTTGTTCACAATGGGATAATAGAAAACTATATGGAAATAAAAGAAGAACTAATTGCTGAAGGTGTTAAGTTTGAATCTCAAACAGATACAGAAGTAATAGCACATTTAGTAGATAAATACTATGAGGGTAATTTATTAGATGCTGTATACAAAACTATATCAAAATTAAGAGGAGCTTATGCATTAGGTGTTATATGTAAAGAACATGGAAATGAATTAGTTGCAGTAAGAAAAGATAGTCCTCTTGTAGTTGGTGTTGGTGATGGTGAAAACTTTGTAGCATCAGATATACCTGCTTTATTAAAATATACTAGAGATGTTTATTTCTTAGAAAATGGAGAAGTAGTTCATCTAAAAAATGAAAATGTAACAGTTTATGACTCTAATAGAAATCTTGTAGAAAAAGAAGTATTTCATGTAACTTGGGATGTAGAGGCTGCATCTAAAGGTGGATATGATTACTTTATGTTAAAAGAAATTCATGAGCAGCCAACAGGAGTTAGAGAAACTCTAGAAAGAAGACTTGATGATAATGGAAATATAATCTTAGATAGTATAAATATTTCTAAGGAAGATTTAGAAAAAATAAATAAAGTTTATATTGTGGCTTGTGGAACAGCATATAATGCTGGTTTACTTGGCAAGTATGCTATAGAAAAATTGGTAAATATACCAGTAATAACTGATATAGCATCAGAATTTAGATATAGTGACCCATTTGTAGATGAAAATTCATTAGTAATATTAGTTAGCCAATCTGGTGAGACAGCAGATACTTTAGCAGTATTGAGGGATTCAAAGGCTAAAGGAGCAAGAATACTTTCAATAACTAATGTTGTAGGTTCATCTATAGCAAGAGAATCAGATGATGTATTCTATACTTGGGCAGGACCTGAAGTAGCAGTTGCATCGACTAAGGCATATACTACTCAAATAACTTCTTTATATATGATAGCTTTAGACTTTGCTATCAAAAAAGGAACAATAACTAGAGAATCTTATGATAGTATGATTTCTAAGATGAAAGAAATACCATCAAAAATACAAGAGATACTGGACAATGAAGAATATATAAAAGATGTTGCTAAAACAGTTGTTAGTTCTGAACATGCATTCTATTTAGGAAGAGGAATAGATTATAGTTTATCAATGGAAGGTTCATTAAAATTAAAAGAGATTTCATATATACATGCAGAAGCTTTTGCAGCAGGAGAGTTAAAGCATGGAACAATAGCTCTAATAGAAAAAGGAACTCCTGTAATTGCTATAGCTACTCAAGAGAAATTATTTGAAAAAATGGTTTCTAATATGGAAGAAGTGAGAGCAAGAGGAGCTTATGTTGTAGCAATCGCTCAAAGTCATAATAAAGATGTCGAGAAAGCTGCTGATAAAATAATCTATATACCAAATTCAGATGATATTTTATCTCCTATATTGGCTGTTGTACCAATGCAATTACTCGCTTACCATGTTTCTGTATTAAGAGGATGCGATGTTGATAAACCAAGAAATCTAGCAAAGTCAGTAACAGTTGAATAAAAACAGATTAAAAAGTGCATAGATAATATCTATTAGAAAAAACTCATTCTATTTGTTATAATGTTATAGAATGAGTTTTTTATTATAGATTAAAACTATTGATAATCTGGAGGTGTATTTGTATAAAAGAAGTAAAACTAGAGACATTAAAAAAAATCGAAAAAAATAATGATAATTGTATAAATTGCAAAAAATGTTTTAATGTATGCCCTATGATGAAAGAATTTGGAAACTCACCAAGAGAACTTATGATAGATATTTTACAAAATAAATCAATAGATAAAAATATACCATATTCCTGCATGCTATGTGGAATATGTAAGATAGAGTGTCCAAAAGATATAGATTTAAAAGAAATGTTTTTTAATATAAGGAAAGAAATATTCCAAGAGAATCAGAAAGAATTAAATGATATAGGATATAGAACAATAAAATTCCATCAAACTAATAGTTTCTCTCGATTATTCTCAAAACAATTTATTAAAAAAAACACTAAGAAAATTTTTTTCCCAGGGTGTAGCTTTTCTAGCTATAGTAGTGACTTAGTATTAAAAACATATAAGTATTTAGAAAATCATATAGAAAATATATCATTAGTTTTTGAATGTTGTGGCAAGCCTACTTTTTCTATGGGAGATACAAATAAATTTGATGAATATTATTCTAAAATAGACAAGCTATTTAGAGAAAATGATATAGAGGAAGTAATCGTTGCTTGTCCAAATTGTTTTAATACTATAAGAAATAATAGTGATATAAAAGTGATTTCAATATGGGAGGTAATAAAAGAATTTGGACTTCCAGAAAAACTAAACAATCATTATGATGATCTAAATCAGAAATTTTTATTACATGACCCATGTCCTATAAGAAATGAACATAATATACATGAGTCAGTTAGAGAGATACTAGATTTTATGGGAATAAAAGTAATTGAATTTGAAAAAAATAGAGAGAATACAGAATGTTGTGGTTCTGGAGGTATGGTAAGGGTTACTAATAGTAAAGTTGCTATAAACCAGACCCAAAATAGAGCAAATAATGAAAAAACAGATTATGTAATCTCATACTGTCAATCTTGTTGTGAGTCTATGTTAATGGCAGATAAAAAAGTACTACATGTATTAGATTTTATTTTTGATGTTGATGTTATAAATAAAAATAGATTAACCCAGAAAAAAACATTATCTATTAAAAAATGGAGCACAAGATATAAAGGAATAGCATTAGCAAAGAAGATGAATATAGAAACTTAATAAATGCACATAAAAAGTATATAAGCTAATGAAAGGAAATGATATGTTAGATACACATGCAAGAAAATATGTAGAGCCATTTATAAGCAAAGGAGCAGAGTTCTTTTTAAAACTTAAATTAACCCCAAATAACGTAACAATAATAGCGCTTATAGTTGGAATATCTACGTCTTTATTTATATATCTCGATATGAAAGTGCTAGCAATAATTACATTATGGGTTTCAGGATACTTAGATGCTGTAGATGGTGATATGGCTAGAAGTAGTAATAAAACATCCTTATTTGGAACATTAATGGATATTACTTTTGATAGAATAGTAGAAATAAGTATGATTTTAGTATTTGGTTTGAAGATGATTGATGTAAGATTAAATCTAATGATTCTTTTAAGTAGTATTCTTATGTCAATGACTATATTTTTAACTGTTGGTGCTTTAACTGATAAAAAAGGTATGAAATCATTTTATTATCAAGCTGGCGTAGCTGAAAGGAGTGAGGGATTTATACTTTTTACTTTGATGATTTTATTTCAAAGTTATATTGGGATAATAGCAAATATATTTTCTATAGTAGTTTTATTTACAGCAGTTCAAAGATTACTAGAAGCAAAAAAAATATTATAAATTAATTTTCGAGAGGGGAAAAAATGAAAAAAAGGATATTAACAATACTATTATGTTTAGGACTTATATTTGGATTGGTAGGGTGCTCAAATAACGATAAAAAAGAAGAGCCTCAAAAAGACATATTAGAAAGTAGCAATGAAGAGATTTTAAAATCTGCAAAAGGTACAACAGTTAACTTTTATGGATATGGTGGAAATGAAGTAATGAATAAATGGTTTGATAGTTATGTAATTCCAAAGATGAAAGAAGACTATGACATAACTGTAAAAAGAGTAGGAATGGATATAGAAAACATTCTTAATAAACTATTGTCAGAAAAACAAGCTGGAAATGCTAACGGCACTATAGATGTAGTTTGGATAAATGGAGAAAACTTTAAAACAGCAAAAGAAAATGAATTACTATTTGGACCCTTTGTAGATAAACTTTCTAATTATAAAAAGTATATTGATTCATCTTCTGAGGATATTACTACAGATTTTGGAGTGAAAGTAGATGGTATGGAAGCTCCTTGGGGTAAATCTCAATTTGCAGTTGTAACAGATACGTCTAAGATTAATACAAAAATAACTAATGCAGAAACACTAAAAGAAGTAATTGCATCTAATCCTGGTAAATTTACTTATCCAGCTCCACCGGATTTTACAGGAAGTGCATTTGTTAGAAATATAATATATGATGTAGTAGGATATGAGAAAGTAAAAAATTTACCAGAAGATGAAGCTAAAGTAAAACAAGCCATACAACCAGCTATGGACTATCTTAAAGAAATAAAACCATACTTATGGAATAAAGGTAAAACCTATCCTGCGACATCTTCTCAGTTAGATAATATGTATTCAGATAATGAAACTTATTTTACAATGACTTATGCTCCAAATGTATTATTAGGAAGAATCGCAAATGGAGAGTTTAGTAAATCTACAAAAGCAATAGAATTTGAAAAAGGAAATATAAGCAATACACATTTTGTTGCTATACCAGATAATTCTCAAAATAAAGAAGGTGCAATAGCATTAATAGATTTCTTAATGAGTATAGATGCACAGTCTTCTAAAACAGAAACTAAAAATTGGGGAGACACATCTGTTTTAGATATGAAAAAGATTCCAAGTGAAGATGTTAAGAAATTTAGTGAAACTATAGTATTAAAAAATTCAGTCCCAGAATTAAAAGCAGGAATAGTACCAATAATAGAAAAAATATGGATTCAAGAGGTATTAGAAAGTGAAAAGTAAAATAATTAATGATAAAATAATGCCATACTTATTAATAGCACCTGTATCTGTAATCTTGATACTTATAATGGGTGTAGGAATTATAAATTGTATCTCGCAAAGCCTAGGATTTTTTCCTCAGATTGGTCTTAATCAAATTACACTAAGTTATTATAGAGAAATTTTTAGAGATTCTAATTTTTTAGAGTCTCTTATCTTTAGTTTGAAGATTTCTTTAGTATCATCAATTCTAGCTGTTATTATAGGAATACTTTTAGCATATATAATGTCTCAAAATAGATTTTCTAAAGTTAGATATATGATTCTAAATATTCCACTAATAGTTCCACATATAATAGTTGTATTATTAGTATTTATAATATTTTCTCAAACAGGCATAGTTTCAAGAGTATTTTACTTTTTCCATATAATAAAAGATTCATATGAATTTATATCAATGGTTTCTGATAAAAATGGAATAGGAATAATTTTAGTTTACCTGTGGAAAGGAGTACCATATATAACCCTAATGGTTTATAATATATTGAAAAATATAAATGATAATCTACAACAAGTATCTATAAATTTAGGTGCGAGTAAACTTCAAACTTTTAGATATATAGTGTTACCACTTGCAATGCCAACAATAATTTCTTCATTTATAATAATTTTTGCTTTTTCGTTTGGTTCTTTTGAAGTTCCTTTTTTAATAGGAGCATCAACTCCAAAAGCATTACCAGTTCAAGCATATCTAATCTATACTAGCTCAGATTTAATGCAAAGACCAATCTCAATGTGTATCAATGTTGTATTATCTGGAATAAGTTTCATACTATTAATAATTTATAATAGATTTTTTAATAAAATATCAAAATATAATGTATAGGAGTATTTATGAATAAAAAATTTAATATAGTTCTCAATATCATGCTTGTAGTTATTATAGCTCCTATAATACTATTGGCAATATGGGGAGTTGTAAATACATGGCCATTTCCAAATCTTTTACCTAAGGAGTTTTCATTAAGAGGATTTAGATATATTTTGGATATAAGTAATCTGAATATTATTTTGAGAAGTATTATAATATCAATAATTGTAGTCTTAATCACTATTTTACTAAGCATACCAGCATCTAAAGCATTAGCATTATATAATTTTAAAGGAAAGAGATTTTGTGAGTTACTAATATTATCTCCAATTATAATTCCACTAATATCTATTGCTATGGGTATACATATAGCATTTATAAGAATAGGTCTAGCCAATAATATTTTGGGAGTCATTATTATAAATATACTTCCATGCATACCCTATTCAGTTCGAATAATAACAGATGTCTATAAATTAATAGGTGATAATTTAGAGATACAAGCTAAAGTACTTGGTGCAAATAGATTTAATACATTTAGATATGTTACTTTACCTTTGATTTTACCAGGGATATTGGGTGCATCAAGTATGTCTTTTATAATATCCTTTAGTCAATATTTTTTGACTCTTCTTATAAGCGGAGGTAGTGTCATAACTTATCCAATGATTATGTTTCCGTATATACAAAGTGGTGACAGAACAATAGCATCTTTGTATGGTATGTTATTTTTAACAATAAGTTTATTTATCTTAATAATAATAGAATACAATGTAAAAAAGAAATATAAGTATATTCAAAATACAAGGCTATTTTAGTTTGATTGGAGGTGTAACAATTGTCATCAGTTAAACTTGTAAATTTATGTAAAAGTTTTAACAAAATAAAAGTTTTAAACAATATAAATTTGGATATAAAAGAAGGAGAAATAGTTTCTCTTTTAGGTCCATCCGGTTGTGGGAAAAGTACTACTTTAAAATTAATTGCCGGTATTTTACATCCTGATTACGGAGATATACTTTTAAATAATGAATCCATATTAGATATACCTATAGGAAAAAGAGATACTGTAATAGTTTTTCAAGATTATTTACTATTTCCCCATATGACTTTATATGAAAATATAGAATTTGGACTTAAGATGAAAAAAATAAACACGAACATAAGAAAAAGTAAAATAAATAATCTTATAAATTTAGTTAAGTTAAAAGGATATGAAAATAAATATCCAAGTGAACTCTCAGGAGGACAACAACAACGTGTGGCAATAGCGAGGTCTTTAGCAATAAATCCAAAGGTGTTATTATTAGATGAGCCATTCTCAAATTTAGATATTAATTTACGAAATGATATGAGAGAATTTGTATTAGGATTACAAAAACATCTAAAGATAACAACCATATTAGTAACACATGACAAAGAAGAAGCGTTGATGATGAGTGATAGAATAGCAGTTATATTAAATGGTGAAGTTAAACAATTCGACACTCCATGCAATCTTTATGAAAATCCTAAGAGCAGAGAAGTTGCGAATATATTTGGAGAAAAAAATTATTTAATAGGAAATATAAGAAACGGCGAGTTTATAAATGATATAATTTCTATTAAATTAAATAAATATGAAAATATAAATATAGATAATGTCGAGTTAATGATACCAAAAGAAAATATAATCCTAAAAACGATTAATAATGATATAGGAAGAGAAGGGACTATATTAAAAAAGAGATATGCAGGAGATAAAGTTTACTATGATGTAGATATTGATGGAATGGTATTAAAAGCTAGTAGTAACAATAATTTATATGATATAAATGAAAAGGTAGATGTGCTTATAGAACCAAAAAAAATTCTATTCTTTTCGCTTGAAATATAGAAAAAAACTATAGATGTAAATTAAGTAAATAAGTATCAAATATATTTTAATTTTGTTATAATGAATTCGAATACCATAATAAAATAAGATTTTATATAAAAAAGGAATATTTTTAATATTTGGAGGGTAATTTTATGAAGTTTAGTAAAAGATTTAAAGTTTTAGTTATTGGTTTAACTTTAGTATTAACATTAGGGAGTGTAGTTGGTTGTAATTCTAAAGAATCAGAAAAATCAAAAGAATCTTATCAAAGCCAAGATAAGGCTAGTTATAAGGAAGCTACAGGGGAAGAAGCTGTAAAAATGATGAAGAAAAATAAAGAGTTATTGATACTAGATGTAAGAGGTGCAGAGGACTATGCTAAAGGTCATATTACAAATGGTATAAATATATCAGTAGATGATTTAGAAGATAAATTAAGTGATTTAGAGGGATATAAGGATAAAACTATATTAGCATATTGTAATTCAGGTAATAAAAGTGCAAAAGCTGCTGAAATATTAGTAAAAAATGGATTTAAAGATGTATATAATGCAGAAGGTGTAAAGGATTTTGATTATGGATTAGTTACGTATAATGATATAACTGCACCTGAAATGTTGAAGTTAATAAGTGAAAATAAAGATGCTATAGTAATAGATTCTAGAAAGTCAAAAGAGTTTGAAACTGGACACTTAAAAGAATCTATCAATATACCATTGGAAGATACAGAAAAGAAAATGGGAGAACTTGATAAAAATAAGAATATAATCTTATACTGTAGAACTGGAAATAGAAGTGGACAAGCAGCTAAAATACTTTCAGAGAATGGATTTACAAAAGTATACAATTCAATTGATGGCGTAGATGAATATGATTTTGATTTAGTTAAGTAGATTTAAAATAATAAAAGATTGAGTAGAAATCCGAGTACAAATTATGTTAAAGAAATTCAGAGAAGAATATAGGAGAAGATTTTTTGCTAATGTTAAATCAATTTCTATAGAAGATTTTGAAGAGAAAGTACAAGATGAGTCTTTGGATATAGTTTATACTCGTTTAAATGAGGTATTAACATATGCAAATTTTATGGTATGGAGTATTGATGATTTAAATACAATTGAAACAGGAGAGCAAGATAGAATTTTGTAAAAAATATAATAGAATTGTTTAAAATGAAGGTATATTCAGTTTATTGAGTTGAATATACCTTTATTATGTTTTAAAATATAAATGTAGTTATAATATGATTATATAAATATAACTTATTTAAACATATTATTAGCAACATAGAATTATAAATTTGTATTATGAGGTGTGAGATATGATTAGCAAAGACAAAAAAGTAAAGTTAAAAGCGGAAGGTATATTGGCTCAAAGCCAGGAAGGATATTTCTCAATAAGAATATTGAGTAGAGCTGGAAACTTTACAGCAGAACAACTTATCAATTTATCAAAGTTATCTGAAAAATACGGCAGAGGTTATTTAGGTGTTACAACTAGATTAGCTGTTGAAATACCATGGATAAAGTATGAAGATATAGATTCAATAAAAGAAGATTTGAAAGCAGTAGGTTTAAAACATGGTGGTACAGGAAAAAAAGTAAGACCATTAGTTGCATGTAAAGGCACTGTATGTCAACATGGAATCTATGATACACAAGAACTATGTGGAAAGTTACATGATTCATATTTTGGGTATGATTTGCCATCTAAAACTAAGATTACTTTAGTTGGATGTCCAAACAATTGTGCAAAGGCTAATACTAATGATGTGGGTATTGTAGGACAAGTATATGTAAAATTTAATGAAGATAAATGTAAGAATTGTGGATTGTGTACATCATCTTGTAGACAAAAATCAGTTTATATGGAAAACAACAAATTAGTGTGGAACGAAGAAGAGTGTGTAAATTGTGGTAAATGTGCTCAAGTATGTCCATTTGGAGCTATGGAAGTTGATAAAAAAGGGTTAGCCGTTTATCTTGGTGGTAGAATGGGAAGAGGTTATAGATTTGGGGATAGACTTAGCAATTTATATACAGAAGAAAATATAGAAGAATTAGTGCAAGACATATTTGATACATATAAAAAATTAGCAAGCCCAGGAGAAAGAATAAGTAAAGTGTTAGAGAGAATTGGTATTGAAGAGTTTGAAAGACATTTAATGAATATAAAATCCCAAAGTGCATAAAAATATATATTGAGAAAGTATATCTCTCTTAAATTTGTTAATAATTCTATTATACAGAAAAACATATTTAAGGGGGATTTTTTATTATGAAAAGAATAAAATTAGCTATAAGCTTTTTTATATTAATGATTATAGGAGTAACAATATCTTATGCAGATACAAGTATAAATACTAGATATAATAGATTAACTAATGCTCTTGAAATTTCAGAAGCAGATTTCAAATTTTATAATGTCAAAATTAATTCTGTTATAAATTATAATTTATCAAATCAGGAATTTTATAATATTTTTATAGAAATAATTAACAATCTAAAGTTAGATGAAAAAGGAATAAATTGGAACAAAAAAGGGTCTGGCGATAAAATGCAATTGTGTGTTACTATAAAAGGTAGCGATAAAGAAATTTCTATAAAAGGAATAAACAAAAATAATAAAGAAAGTTACATAATAGTTGACATATTGGATAACAAAGTATATAAACATAAAGAGGATATTTGTAATAACGTAGAAAATGTGTTAAATAAATATTCATATCAAGTAGATGTGTCTGCTTGTATTGTTGGAGAATACACAAAAAGGTTACAAAACAACAAATATGATGATATTTTACAAAAAATATTATATAATATGAGTGCTAAGCAAATAGATAAAGTGAAGGACGTAAACTTTTTATCTATAACAGCATATAGTAAAGTATTAAATGATGATGATTTAGAATATTTAGGGGAAAAAATTAATTTAAATATAGGAATCAAATACAATGAGGATGATGAAAAAACACTCATATATATTGCCACACCAATTATAAAATTAGATTATTAATTATGAGGAGATCAAAAAATATGGCTAAGATAATAGTAAAAAAGAGTAATCCACTTAAAGGTAGTGTTAAAATAGATGGTGCAAAAAATGCAGTTTTACCAATAATAGCAGCGACTTTATTAGCAAACGGAAAATCAACATTAAATGGAGTACCAAATTTAAGAGATGTTCATGTTATATCAGATTTATTGAGACATATAGGAGCAGAAGTTGAATATAAAGAAAATACACTTACTGTTGATGCAAGTAATATAAAAACTTGTGAAGCTCCATATGAGCTTGTAAGAAAAATGAGGGCTTCTTTTTTGGTTATGGGACCATTACTTGCTAGATTTAATAGTACAAAAATTTCTATGCCAGGAGGATGTGCTATAGGAACAAGACCTATAGACTTACATCTAAAAGGATTTAAAGCTTTAGGAGCAAAGATAGAGATGGACCATGGTTTTGTTGAAGCAGCAACAGAAAAATTAGTAGGAAATAAATTATATTTAGACTTTCCATCTGTTGGAGCAACTGAAAACATAATGATGGCAGCTTCTTTAGCAGAAGGTACTACAATAATAGAAAATGCAGCAGAGGAGCCAGAAATAGTAGATTTAGCAAATTTCTTGAATGAAATGGGAGCAGATGTTAAAGGCGCAGGTACTAACACTATAAAGATAAACGGTGTTAAAGAGTTAAAAGGAGCAGAGCATAATGTAATTCCAGACAGAATAGAAGCAGCAACTTATATGGTTGCAGCAGCTATGACAAAAGGTGATATAACTGTTGAAAATGTTTTAATGGAGCATTTAAAACCAGTCGTAGCTAAATTAAGAGAAGCTGGTTGTGAAATTACAGAAATGGACAATTCTGTAAGAGTAGTAGGTCCTAAAGTATTAAAACCAATAGATATAAAAACTTTACCACATCCAGGATTTCCTACAGATGTTCAAGCACAATTTATGGCTATGCTTACTGTAGCTAATGGAACTGGTGTAGTTATAGAAACTGTTTTTGAAAATAGATTTATGCATGTTGCTGAGTTCAATAGAATGGGTGCTAATATAAAAATAGATGGAAGAAGTGCGGTTGTTAATGGTGTAGATGAGCTACATGGTGCAGCAGTAAATGCTACTGATTTAAGAGCAGGGGCAGCACTTATTTTATGTGGTCTTATAGCAGAAGGAGAAACTCAAATAGGAGAAATATACCATATTCAAAGAGGCTATGTTGATATAGATAAGAAGATAACAGCATTAGGTGGTCAAATCGAAATAGTAGAAGATTAATAATTGGTTTAGAGAAGAAAGTTATAAATTAATAGGGTTGTTCATATACTTAAATACAAGGTTTTAAAAGCTAAGGAGGAGAGTATATGAAGAACTCATTGGTTGTTTTGTTAGGATTTGTGACTTGCTCTGTGTTAGTTCCATCACTTATAACTTTAGTGTCTTATAAAAATATAGAATTAACTGAAAAACCAGAGAGACCAGTATCTATAAACAAAACTATTAAAAAAAGTGATATTAAGGACAAAAGTAATAAAGAAGAAAAAAAAATAGTGAACTATGAAACTGTAAATAAAAAAACACCAGTCATCAACGTTTATAATCATATAACAGGAAAAACTGAAAAAATGGACATGGAGAACTATTTATGTGGCGTACTAGCTGGTGAGATGTCATCAGAGTTTGATATAGAAGCTTTAAAAGCTCAATCTGTAGCAGCTAGAACATATGTAGTATATAAACAGGAACATAGTAAATCAAGTAAACATAAAAATGCAGTAGTATGTACTGATTATAAACACTGCCAAGAATATAAGAGTTATGATACTCTTAAAAAGCTGAATGGTGAAGAATGGATTAAAAATAAATATTCTAAAATCCAAGAAGCAGTTAGAGAAACTAAAGGGCAGATAATAACTTATAATGATAAGGCAATACTTCCTCTTTATTTTTCTACATCTTCAGGGAAAACTGAAAATAGTGAAGAAGTATTTTCTGCAAAATATCCTTATCTAAAGTCTGTAGAAAGCCCTTATGATAAGTATTCTCCTAAATTTGCATCAACTCTTAAAATAAGTAATACTGATTTTGTTAAGAGTCTTAGAAGATCATATAGCACTATTGTTATAGATGTGAATAATTTAAGCAAACAAGTTTTAATAACTAAAAGAAGTGATGCTGGAACTGTAGAAAAAATAAAATTAGGAAATAAAGAATTGACTGGAAAAGAAATTAGAACTGTTTTTAAGTTGAACTCTGCAAACTTTGACATAAAATTTGGAGAAGGATACATAGATTTTGTAGTAAAAGGATATGGTCATGGCGTTGGAATGAGCCAGTGGGGAGCAGAAGGAATGGCAGAAGAAGGCTATAAATATTATGATATATTATCACATTACTACACAGATACAAAAATAAAAGATATATACTAATAATTGTATAAAATGCTAAAAACACGTCAATAATCCAAATGTAGAAATATATTTGGAGGTGCAAAATGAAGAAAAAGCTGTTAGAAAAAGATGGTTTTTATTTATCTTTATTTGTATGTGTTTGTTTATTAGCAGTAGGTGGAGTTTGGTTTACAAATAATAATGTAGATAAATTGGCTTCTAATAAAGGCATGATAGAAAATGCTAATAAAGATAGTGAAGAGGAAATACATTTAATTGAAAAAGATAAGAAAGATGCTATTCCTACTGCAACGGATTCAAAACAAAACTTAGAAAAAGCTAAGTCAAAAGAGGAAAATAAGTTAAGTGCAACAAAATTAAATTACATTGGAGATAAAGTAATAAAAGGCTATTCAGAAAAAGAACCTAGTTATTCTAAAACACTTGATGTTTGGGAAACTCATAAAGGTGTAGATATTAGTTGTACTAAAGGTAAAGAAATAAAATCTCTATTAAACGGAATAGTAGTAGATGTATTTAACGATGAAGAATATGGAGAATCAGTAAAAATAAAAAGTGACAATAATATTGTAGTAGTATATTCAAATCTAGATAAAAATGTTAGTGTTAAAAAAGATCAGAAAATAACAGAAGGACAATCTCTAGGTACTGTAGGAAGTACTTCACAGGTAGAAAGTGAAGAAGGTATACATGTACATTTGGAGGCATATAATGGAGATAAATCTATAGACCCAATGAGTCTAATTAAGTAAAAGTATAACAAGTTTAATCATATTTGGTTAAGCTTGTTATATTTTTTGGTGTTTTTACATATATATCATTAAAGCTATTATGTGAGGGGGGTAATCTTTGAGATCTCATATAGAGGAAAGGGCCATAGTGGTAGCAAAATATATACTTGAAAAAAACACTACAGTAAGACAAACCGCCAAGACATTTGGAGTAAGTAAAAGTACAATTCATAAGGATGTTACAGAAAGATTGAAGGAAATAAATCCATCCCTTGCCAAAGAAGTTAAAAATGTGCTAGACAAAAATAAATCAGAGAGACATATTAGAGGGGGATTAGCAACGAAATTAAAATATGAGAAAGAACATAAAAAAATGTAGGTTAAAAACCTACTTTTTTTATTGAATTAAATTATTGTAAGAAATATATTAAATAATTATAAATAGCAAAATAATAATGCTCTCAAAACATTTATTTTCTCTTGATTAAAGCGAGTTTTTTGTATATGCTTTATTATAGGAGTATTAAAATAGGCTTATAATATAACCTAATATAGAAATGAAGGAGTTGAAAAAATGGCTGGAGCTGATATAGGCATAGATTTAGGTACTGCAAATGTACTTGTTTATGTTAGTGGTAAAGGAATCGTTTTAGAAGAACCATCTGTTGTGGCGATAGACAACAGAACAGATTCTGTTTTAGCTGTAGGAGAAGAAGCTAAAAAAATGATAGGGAGAACACCAGGTAACATAGTTGCTATAAGACCTTTAAGGGATGGTGTAATTTCAGATTATGATGTAACTGAGAAGATGTTAAAATCTTTTATAGATAAGATAGCTGATAAAAAGGGATTTGGAAGATTTTTTATGCCAAGAATTATGGTATGTGTACCAACAGGTGTTACAGAAGTAGAAAAAAGAGCAGTAGAAGATGCAACTAGACAAGCTGGAGCTAGAGAAGTATATATCATAGAAGAGCCAATAGCAGCAGCCATAGGAGCTGGTGTAGACATATCACAACCTAATGGTAATATGATTATAGATATTGGTGGAGGTACTGTAGATATAGCTGTAATATCTTTAGGAGGAGCTGTTGTAAGTGAATCTATAAAAGTTGGTGGAGATAGATTTGACGATGCTATAGTCAAATACATGAAAAAACAACACAATCTTCTTATAGGAGAAAGAACAGCAGAAAAAATCAAGTTTGAAATAGGTTCTGCATTTAAGAGAGAAGAAGAAAAATATATGAAGATAACAGGAAGAAATTTAATTACAGGGCTTCCTAGTTCTATAACTATAAATTCAACAGAAATGTTAGAAGCACTTAGAGAATGTGTTGAGCAAATAGTAGTGGCTACTCATGCTGTTTTAGAAAAAACACCTCCCGAGCTAGCAGCAGATATAGGAGATGTTGGTATAATAATGACTGGTGGAGGTTCATTATTATATGGATTAGATAAAATAATAGAACAAAGAACAGGAATAACTGTTACAATAGCAGATGAACCATTATCTTGTGTTGCAAAAGGTACAGGAATAGCTTTAGGTTCAATAGACTTACTTGAAACTGGTGGGTCTTTTAAAAGAAAATAATTAGGAGAGTTTTAGGATGCTAAATATAGATGAAATAAAAAAATTAATACCACATAGATATCCATTTTTATTGGTAGACAAGATTATAGAGTTAGAAGTTGGAAAAAGAGCTGTTGGCATAAAAAATGTAACAGTTAATGAGCCATTTTTTCAAGGTCACTTTCCAGAATATCCTTTAATGCCAGGAGTATTAATAGTAGAAGCTCTAGCACAAGTGTGTGGAGTTGCAATGATGTCTGTAGAGGAAAATAAAGGAAAATTAGGTGTATTTGCAGGTATAGATAAAGTTAGAATTAAGAGAGAAGTAAGACCAGGAGATACATTAACTATGGAAGTTGAAATGACAACTCTTAGAAGAAATATAGCTAAGGCAGATGCTAAGGCATATGTCGGTGAAGAACTTGTCTGTAAAGGTGAATTAATGTTTGCTTTAGTAGAAAAGTAAAAACTTGAAATATAAAAGTAAAAAGGTAGATAATTTAGAGTATTTAATCAGATGCTCTAAAATATCTACCTTTTTATATAAAGAATTTTATCAGTTAGTTTATATTGGGATTAAGTGGATACCAATAAAGCTAAGGCTATTGTTTCAGCTAAGTCCAATATAAAGCTAAGACGTATATTATTAAATGAAAGTCTATTATTTTCATCAATTTTATCTACAATTCCTACTATAGAATAATTTCCTATTTGAGGTAGTTTTTTGCCAACACCTTTTCCGGGCAGGATAGGTCCTTCTCTAATCTGTATATTACCTATGTTACTCTGCGACCCCAAGCAAGCATCTATAGCCAAGAAGTTACCTTGTATATGTGTATTTTTTATAGTATCTAGAGACTCATATATATTTAAGGCGTGAATAGGGTTATCTAGTGTACCGTAAACGGGGTATTTAAAGTTACTGTTTTTAAGTATTGTTCCAACTAAAGGGCCCAAAGTATCACCTATAGCCCTGTCTGTTCCTATGCAAACAACAATCGTATTTTCATTAATTATAGTTTTTAGAACTGAACTTAGCATCTGTATAACATCATCATCGCTGTAATTTACTTTAGCTAAATACAATAGGAACACCCCCTTCAAAAAAATATATGAATAAAAAGCATTAAAAAGACCTAACTTTGAATTTCAGATAGATAGAATATTTTATTTGTCTTACAAAAAAAGGAATAAAAAAAATATGACTAAAAATCTTGACAAAATTTTAAAAAAATAGTAAGCTGATAAAGTAAAACAAAACTTAAATCTTGATTACCTTATCAAGAGAGGCTGAGGGATAGGCCCTGTGAAGCCCAGCAACCACCCAAATGGGAAAAGGTGCTAATTCCTACAAGACAAAAGTCTTGAAAGATGAGGTCAGTTAATTAGTATGTAATTACGATTATTAACCTCTTCTTATTAAGGAGAGGTTTTTTATTTTGAGTAAAATTTCTAAAATTAAAAATAAGGTAAAACCTATAATAAAAATTAAGAATGAATAAGGGGGAATAAAAATGGCAAGACATTTATTTACGTCAGAATCAGTTACAGAAGGACATCCTGATAAGATATGTGACCAAATATCAGATTCAATATTAGATGCATTATTAGAAAAAGACCCACAATCCAGAGTAGCTTGTGAAACTACAGTTACAACTGGTTTAGTTTTAGTAGCAGGAGAAATAAGTACATCTGCTTATGTAGACATTCCTAAGTTAGTAAGAGAAACAGTAAGAGAAATTGGATATACAAGAGCAAAATATGGATTTGATTGTGATACTTGTGCAGTTATAACTTCTATTGACGAGCAATCTGGAGATATAGCTATGGGAGTTGATGAAGGTCTAGAAAGTAAGACTGGAGAAGAGATGGAAGAAGAAATAGAAAAGGTTGGAGCTGGAGACCAAGGTATAATGTTTGGATTTGCATGTAATGAAACTCCAGAGTTAATGCCACTTCCAATATCTTTAGCACATAAATTATCAAGAAGACTTACAGAAGTTAGAAAGACAGGTCTAGTTGATTATTTAAGACCAGATGGAAAAACTCAAGTTACTGTTGAATATGAAGGAAGTAAAGCTGTAAGAGTACATACAGTTCTTATATCAGCTCAACATTGTGAAACAGTATCAAATGATAAGATAAGACAAGATTTAATTGAGCATGTTATAAAATCAGTTATACCAGCTGAATTACTTGATGAAGATACTAAAATTTATATAAATCCAACTGGAAGATTTGTTATAGGAGGACCTCAAGGAGATACAGGTCTTACAGGAAGAAAAATAATAATAGATACTTATGGTGGATATTCTAGACATGGTGGAGGAGCTTTCTCAGGAAAAGACCCTACAAAAGTTGATAGATCTGCTGCTTATGCAGCTAGATATGTTGCAAAAAATATTGTTGCAGCTGGTCTTGCAGATAAATGTGAGATAGAACTTGCATATGCTATAGGTATAGCTAGACCATTATCTATATTTATAGATACTTTTGGGACAGGTAAAGTTTCAGAAGAAAAACTTGTTGAATTAGTAAATAAACACTTTGATTTAAGACCAGGAGCTATAATAAGAGACTTAGATTTAAGAAAGCCTCTTTATAAAAAAGTTGCTGCTTATGGTCACTTTGGTAGAACTGATATAGATTTACCTTGGGAAAGAACTGACAAAGTTGAACAGTTAAGAAAAGATGCTTTAGGTGAATAATTTTTAACTAAAAAGCTGTTAGAATGTAATTTTATGATTACTTTCTAACAGCTTTTTTATTATGAGTTAAATATTTTTAATAAATATTAATTTCTCATCATATAATAAATTAAACAATATTTAATTAGATTAGTACATTTTGTTTTACAATACTATATTAAATTTATACATATTATAGGATATATGTTAAAAACTAGTTAAGATTGTGTTAACTGATGTTAAATAATTAAAAATATATTGAAACATAACAATAATGAGTCTAATATAATCTTAATAAACTTACACTTTAAAAATAATTTTAATTAGGGGGAGTAGTGTATGTCAGGTAAAGTAAATATTAAAACTGTTATAAGCTTTGCTGGAGCTTATGTAGCTACTGTAATAGGTTCTGGATTTGCAACTGGTCAAGAAATACTGCAATTTTTTACGTTTTATGGATATGCTGGTATTATAGGAGGAATCATATCTATGATACTATTTTCATGGTTTGGAGCAGAAGTTATAGAGAAGGGAAGAGAATTGAAGCTTAAAGAACCAATAAAGATTTATCAAGTATATTGTGGAAAGTATCTTGGAACATTCTTTGAATGGTTTGGACCATTGTTTTTATTTGGAACATTAGTAATAATGATTGCAGGAGCAGGAGCTACATTATCAGAATACTATGGATTAAATCCATATGTAGGTAGAATTGGTATGGCAATCGTTTCTCTAATAACTGTTTCATTAGGTTTGACAAGACTTTCTAAGATACTAGGTAATATAGGTCCTATAATAATAATATTTACACTTTTAGTAGGAGCAATTAGTTTATTTAGTAATATTGATGCTTTATCAAATGCAGGAACTATGGTCGATAGCTTAAACATTAAAACTGCTACATCAAATGGATATTTCTCAGGAGTGCTTTATACATGTTATAATGTAATAATAGTAATAACATTCTTGACAGGAATGGGAGCTTCTGCAGTAAATAAGAAAGACGCTGTGTGGGGTGGTATAGTAGGTGGAGTAGCACTTATGGCAGCAGCTATAATGATGAATTTAGCATTACTTTCAGACATAGGAAATATATATACAAAAGAGATACCAGCACTTTACTTAGCTGATAAAATATCTCCAATAATAGGTATTTTATTCTCAGTAGTACTTTTGTTAGGGATATATACTACAGCTGTACCATTACTATGGTCAGTAACTAACAGATTTGTAGAAGATGACCACCCTAAATTTAAAATTATAACAATAGTAGTAAGTATATTAGCTTGTATAGGAGGTCTACTGCCATTTGATAAACTAGTAGGTACACTATATCCGTATACAGGTTATATGGGAATTTTAATTTTATTATGCATGCTTTATAGAAGAATCACTAAAACCGAGGGGTACAAAGAAAATAAATCTGAAATAAGTTAGTATTATGAATACATTTATGAAATCTAATTTGTACGCTAAACATAGAGTAATTAAAATAAAATAGCTATTTAAACATGGTACCTGTATCTTATGGTACCATATTTTTTGGATGCAGATTTTTTTTGTTTCTGATAAAATGTATAATAGTTGGAAATTACGTTAAGTATAAAAATATAAAACTTTTCTAGGACTATCATAGTTTTAACAGATAAGGTATACTAACGTTTAAACGGAGCGATTATTAGTATTTTTAGGAGATAAAAATGGAAAAATTAGAAGGAATGATAAGTGAAATAGTCTTTAAAAATGAAGATAATGGCTATACAATAGCTCATCTGGTAAATGAAAGTGATGAAATTGTCGTTGTAGGATGTATGCCTACTTTGGCAATTGGAGAAAGTATAGAAGTTGAAGGAAAGTGGGTAAACCATAAGATTTATGGGACTCAATTTGAAGTTAATAGTTTTATGCCAGTGACACCATCATCCTTAGAAGGAATTTATGTTTACTTATCTTCTGGAATGATACATGGTATTGGTGAAAAAATGGCTAAGAGAATAATTGATAAGTTTGGTGTAGATACATTAAATGTGATACAAAATTCGCCAGAAAAGCTACAAGAAGTAGAGGGGATAGGAAGTAAAAAAGTAAAACAAATAGTAAAAAGTTATGAAGAAGATAGAGAATTGAGAAATATAATAATAGAGTTGTCTCCTTTTGGAATAACACCAAATTACTGTCTAAAAATATATAAGAAATATAAAAGTAGTGCAATAGAAATTATAAATAAAAACCCATATCAACTTGCTGAAGATATAAGAGGAATTGGATTTAAGGTAGCTGATAGTATAGCAAATAAAATTGGTATAGATAAAAATTCTAAAGATAGAGTTTGTCAGGGCATCTTATATACTTTAAATAAATCTCTAAGTAACGGACATACATATTTACCAGAACATGTTCTAATACAAGATTCAGAAAAGTTATTAGAGTTAAATGGAGAAATAATAAAAGAGTGTATAGTGATGCTAGTTTATAACCAAAAAATACATATAGAGAGAGTAAACAATGAAAATCTTATATATCTTATGCCTTACTATTTAGCTGAAAATGGAGTATGTAGCCAAATAGTAAAATTATCACAGTATGAATTTGAAGACTTAAAAATAGATATAGATAGTGAGATTAATGCTTTAGAAGAAGATAAAAAAATTAAGTTAGCAGAAAAACAAATTTTAGCAGTCAAAGAATCTGTTAACAGTGGAGTATTAATTATAACTGGTGGTCCAGGAACTGGTAAAACAACTACTATTAATGCTATTATAGATATATTTGAAAATAATGGGAAAAATGTAACTTTGGCAGCTCCAACGGGAAGAGCAGCTAAGAGAATGAGTGAAACTTCTGATAAAGAGGCGAAAACTATACATAGGTTATTAGAGATGGGGTTCTCAACAGACGATGATTTAACTTTTTTTAAGGCTGAAGAAGACCCAATAAATTCAGATGTAATAATTGTTGATGAGGTATCAATGGTAGATATTATCTTAATGTACAATTTGCTTAGAGCTATAAAGCTAGGAACAAGAGTAATTTTGGTTGGAGATAGTGACCAATTGCCTTCTGTAGGTGCTGGAAATGTACTTAAAGATATGATTGATTCTAATATTATAAATGTAGTTAAATTAAATGAAATATTTAGACAAGCACAAGAGAGCATGATAATTGTAAATGCCCATAAGATAAACAATGGAGAGCCCCTTTATTTAAATACAAAAGGGAAAGATTTCTTTTTTATAAGAAAGTCTACCAATGAAGAAATTTTAAATGAAATAATAGGATTAGTTAATGAAAGATTACCTAAATTTTATAAAGTTGATAAATTGAAAGATATACAAGTTTTATCTTCAATGAGAAAAGGTGAGTTAGGAGTTACTAATCTCAACATAGAGTTACAGAAGTATCTTAACAAAAAAGAAAAATTTAAAGTTGAAGAAAGTTTTTCTAAAAGATTATTTAGAGTTGGCGATAAGGTAATGCAAGTAAAAAATAATTATACAAAAAAATGGGAAACAGAAGACCAAAAAGAAAGTGGAGAAGGTATATACAATGGAGATATAGGATATGTTTATCACATAGATAAAGATAAGAAAACTATTTATGTATTATTTGACCAAACTAAAATTGTATCATATTTATATGATGAATTAGATGAAATTGATCATAGTTTCTGTACAACGATACATAAAAGTCAAGGAAGTGAATTTCCAGTTGTAGTATTGCCAATAACTTGGGCTCCTCCTATGCTACTTAGCCGTAATTTGTTATATACAGCAGTAACAAGAGCAAAAAAATTAGTTGTATTAGTTGGAGATGTGAAATATCTTGAATATATGATAAAAAATAACAGAGTGAATCAAAGGTATTCAAATTTAGGATATAAGCTGAATAAATTCAAGCGAGAAGGGCTGTTGATAGAATAAATATGAAAATATGCAATGATAACTTTATTAAGAGTTTTAAAAATATGATTAATAAATGTCTGGATTTTATATATCCTGAGAATATAAGTTGCATAATTTGTGATAAATCTATAAAGAAAACAAATACTTATTCAATATGTAAAAGCTGTTTTAAAGAGATGAATTTTATACAGGATGGTTGCATGAAGTGTGGAAAGCCAATAATACGTCATTCAATTGAAAAAGAGTTTGTTGAAGAGTGTAGCTATTGTTTTAATAAAGATTTTTATTTTGACAAATCAATATCCTGCATTGAATACAATGATGTAACTAAAAAGATAGTATTAGGGCTAAAGTATAATCAAAAAACATTTATGGCTAAATATATAGCTCAGATAATGAAAGAAAAATTGTATTTAGAAAATATAAAATTTGATTATATATTATTTGTTCCACTTCATAAAAAAAGGCTAAATAAAAGAGGCTTTAATCAGGCACAAAAAATAGCATTTAATTTAAGTAAAATGGTAAATATTCCATTATTGGATTGTATAAGTAGAAAAAAATATACAAGAATGTTATATAAATTAAACAAGAAGGAACGAAAAGAAGAACTAAAAAATGTATTTGTCGTCAAAGAAAATATCAAATTAATAAATAATAAAAATATACTTTTAATAGATGATATATTTACTACTGGTTTGACAACAAATGAAATTTCTAAACTTTTAAAATTATCTGGTGTTAATAAGGTCTTTGTATTGACTTTACTCACAAAAGCAAATGATAATTATATTATGGAATAATCTTATATATTGACAATTTTAATTTAAAATATTAAAATGGATAAGTGATATTTAGGTCTGTGGTTGAAAGTCCAAGCCAGTCGCAGGCAAAGGGATCCACGTAAGTTAACACTAAAAATTGGGTTAATGATCATGGTGCGGCTTAGAAGTAAGGCCTACCGATAATAAAATCGAGAGAGAGTAGTAGTGCGGCGAACCCAAGCGAACCCTCCAGTAGGCGAGTGTGGGGTCAAAAACCAGGTCAGCTAAATATCATATTAAAAGAGAGCTAGCATAATACTTTTATGTGTAGCTCTTTTTTATATATAATAAATTCAGGTTGAGTCATAAAGAGGTGATATGTTTGAATAAAAGACAAGAAAATTTATTGACAACATTGCTATTAAAAGAAGAATTTATAAATGTCAGTGAGATTGCTAATGATTTTGAATGTTCAGAAAGGACAATAAGAAATGATTGCAAATATATTGATGAATGGTTATCCACTTTTTGTAATGCTTATATAAAAAGAAAACCTAATATAGGAATTAAATTTAGTGGAGATAGTACAGATAAGATACTGGTAAATCAGAAGTTACGAGGTGAAGTTAAAAGAGTAAATAGTGAGCTTCATAAGCAAGTTGAGATATTAAATTTATTGCTTTGTAACAATAAAAAAGTCACTTTGAATGATTTATCTAATAAATTGTATATAAATAAAAATATTGTCAGAGAAGAAATAAGTAAATTATCAGTGGCATTAAATAATTATAACTTAAATATCTCAACCAAAAAAGGTAGTGGTATATATATCGAGGGGGATGAGAAAGACATAAGAATAATGCTAGTATCATTCTTATTTAAATACATAGATAAATATAGGTTAAATATAGATGAAATAGAATATTTCCATATAGTAGATATAATAATTGTCAAAAACATAATGTCCACTATAGAGGATAATATGGATATAAGGCTTACAGATATATCATTTAAGCAATTGATGTTATTTTTACTTATAAACATAATACGAATAAGGCTAGGAAATTCTTTAAAAATATCAAATGCCAAGAAAGAACTTAAGCTAAAAATACTTATCTTAGGTATAGAAGATGAGCTAAAATCTAATTTATCTATAGCATTAAATTACGAAGAAAAATTGTTTATAGAATCCCTAATATTTGGTATGAATAAACAAATAAATAGTAGCAATACTAAAAAATCACTATATCTAAATGAAGAATTAGTAAATTATACAAAAAAAATTATAAATTTAGTATCAGAAGAATCAGGAATAAATTTCAATAATGATAGATTACTTTATGAGCAATTAATATGTCATTTGAATGTTACAATGCACCAAATGAAAAGTAATGTTTACTTAGAAAATCCACTTTTAGATAATATAAAGACTAAATTTTGTTTTTTATTTACAGTAATATCAAGTTCAATAGAAATTGAATTAAAAGGAAAACAAATAACTGAAGATGAAATCGGTTATCTTACACTTCACTTTCAAACCTCTCTGGAAAGAAAATACAATAAAAAGGAACCAGATAAAAAAGCAAGTATTGTATGTCCATTTAGTTTTGGAGTAAGTATGTTATTAAAAGTAAAGATAGAAAAGAGATTTGATAACATAGAAATTGTTGAAACATTAAGAGAGGAAGATTTAAAAAGAGATAACTTTAATAAGAAAATAGATTTTATAATTGCATTTCAAGAGTATGAGAATATTCAAAAGCCAATTTTTATAACAACACCATTATTTACTGATGAGGATGAAAACAAACTCAAAGACTTTACAAACAAAATAAAAGAAAAAGATACTTCGTATAAGCTTATGAACAGATTAATGATGTCTGATTATTTAATAAGGGAGTTAGAGCATGATGATATTTATGAAGCTATAACATATTTAACTAATTTATTAATTGAAAAACATTATGCAGAAAAAGAGTATTTACAATCCATTATAACAAGAGAAAAGTCATATCCAACCAATGTTGGTAAAGGAATATTATTCCCTCATGGAGATATGAAATATATAAAGCAATCTGTTCTATGTTTTGCAAGGTTAAAAACACCAATAAAAATTAGAAATGGAAAGGATATAAAAATTATACTTTTATTAGCTTATAAAAAGGATGATGATAGAAAAGTATTTAGAGAATTATTTAAAGAAATATCTAATTTAACAGAAGATGAAAATATGCTAGATATTCTAAGTAAATGTGATATTGAAAAAGTAAAATATATTCTTATATAAAATTCATAGTGAAATATGGATAAGCACAAAATTTTCCATGTGATGGAAAAAGTTGTGCATGTTTTTTTGTTTTTATGCGATATTATATGTTTGTAAGGTATAAATAAGCTAAAAGCAGATAAGCAACTTAGGAGGAAAAAATGGAAGAAATAGTTTTAAAAATTATAATTCATGCTGGTAATGCAAAATCTATGCTTTATGAAGCACTTGATTGTGCAAAGGAAAACGATTTTAAAAAAGCAGATGAATTAATGGAAAGTGCGAATGAAGAAATCTTAAAAGCACATAAAGTACAAACTGAACTTATACAAAGGGAAGCTGGAGGAGATAAGTCAGATATATCTATCTTATTGATTCACTCTCAAGACCATTTAATGACTTGCATGAGTGAGAGAAATCTTGTAAAAGAAATGATTATATTAAGAAAAGAAATTCAAAAATTAAAATAAAAAAATTAAGGGGGATTTAAAAGAATGAAAAGAAAAGTATATTTATTTTGTAGCTTTGGGATGTCAACAAGTTTACTTGCAGAGAAAATGCAGAAGGTAGCAGATGAACACAATTTACCAATAGAAGTAGAGGCATTTCCAATAGCAGAGATTGATAAAATAGTAGGAGAAAAAAATCCAGATTGTATATTATTAGGACCACAAGTTAAATACATGCTAAAGGAATTAAAACCAAAATTTGAAGCTCAAGGTAAACTTATAGACATAATCAATGAAGTTGATTATGGAACTATGAATGGGGAAAAAGTACTAAAGCTCGCTATAAAGCTAATAAAATCTAAACAAGCATAGAATTACAATAAAAAATAATGAGAAATGAGGGTGGATAGATGAATAGATTGGAAAGAATACTTATGCCATTGGCTGAAAAAATAGGTAAAAACAAGTTATTAATTGCAATTAGAGATGGTTTTTTAATATCATCACCATTATTAATAATAGGTTCATTATTTTTATTAGTATCAAATTTCCCAATAAAAGGATGGAATGAATTTGTAGGTCAAATTTTTGGTCCAGATTGGGCTGTAAAATTGCAACAACCAACTGTAGCAACATTTGAAGTAATGACCTTACTAGCAGTTTTAGGAATTGGATATTCTTATGCAAAGCAAATAGATGTAGACCCAATAGCATCAGCAGCAGTTGCAATAGTTGCTTTTTTTATAGTAACACCATTTGTAATACCATATACACCAGAGGGAACAGAATTAGTCTACATGGTAACAGGTATACCACTAGGATGGATGGGTTCTAAGGGAATGTTTGTAGGTATGATAACAGCAATAACTTCTGTAAAATTATTTGCTGTAGTTGTAAAAAAAGGATGGACATTGAAAATGCCAGATGGAGTTCCTCCAACTGTATCAAAATCATTTGCAGCATTAATACCAAGTGCAATAGTTATGATAGTTTTCTTTTTAGTTAAGATAGCTTTTGAAGCTACACCATATGGAAGCATACATGAATTTATATTTAAATTTTTACAAATACCATTATTAAAATTAGGAAATACTTTAAGTGCTACAGCAATCGCTTATGTATTCTTACATCTATTCTGGTTCTTTGGAATAAATGGAAGTAGTGTTGTTGGGGCTGTGTATAATCCCATATTAAAAATTCTATCAGCTGAAAATTTAGCTGCTTTTCAAGCTGGTACAAAACTACCGAACATAATAACTGCTCAATTTCAAGACATGTTTGCAACATTTGGTGGAGCAGGTAGTACATTATCATTAATTATAGCTATGTTATTAATATGTAAAAGTAAACGTATAAAGTCAATAGGAAAATTATCAATTTTACCAGGAATATTTGGTATAAATGAGCCATTGATATTTGGTCTACCAATAATGCTTAATCCAATACTATTGATACCATTTGCACTAGTTCCAACAGTAAATATAATAATAGCTTATTTCTGTATGTCAACAGGATTAGTGCCACTTACAAATGGAGTTCAGTTACCGTGGACAACTCCAATTATATTCTCTGGTTTTCTAACAACAGGATGGCAAGGTGCAATTTTACAAGTAGTACTTCTTATACTAGGAATATTTATGTATATACCATTTATAAAAATGCTAGACAAACAATATTTGAAAGACGAAAAATCAAATGTTGAAGAGGAAGATGATGATATATCTTTTGATGATTTAGTATTATAGGAGGAAGATTATGAAGAAAATAGTTATGATATTGGACCAAATACAAGCTGGAGCTGGAGGAAAAGAGAAAAGTAATATACCTCCTGCTGGAAAATCAAGCCCATTAGGACCAGGTATAATGATGGAACCATTTTTAAATGAATCTAAGGTAATAGCTACATTATTTTGTGGAGATGAATTTTTTGTAAATAACGAAGAAGAAGTAACAAACAAGATGATAGCTATGGTAAAAAAATTAAACCCTGATGTAGTAATTTGTGGGCCAAGTTTTAATTATGAAAACTTTTCTAAGATGTCGGCAATACTATCTAGAAACATAAATGATAAGACTGATATACCAGCTTTTGCAGCTATGTCAGAAGAAAATGTAGATGTTATAAACGAATATAAAAACGATATATGTATAGTTAAGACTCCAAAAAAAGGCGGAATTGGGCTTAACGATTCATTAAATAACATATGTAAGTTAGCGAAAGCAATGGCAAATAAAGAAGATATAACTATGATGAAAGAAGAATTTTGTTATTAATTAAAGTATCAATAATTAACAAGTTTGAATATTATACTATTTACAATAAATATACATTAGTAGAATCTATATAATAAGGAGGGGAATTTTAACATGTGGGGTATGATAGCGACATGGAGAATGGCCCTAGAAGGGATAACTGAGGCATCAGAACATTTAGAAAAAGGCATGGAAGCAGGTGATGCTGTAGAGCTTGCTGTAAGAAGAGTTGAAGATTATCCATTCTATAAATCGGTTGGATATGGTGGACTTCCAAATGAAAACTGTGAGGTAGAACTTGATGCTGCATTTATGGATGGTAACACATTAGATATTGGAGCGGTTGCAGGTATAAGAGATTATTCTAATCCTGTCAGCATAGCTAGGAAGTTAAGCTATGAGAAGGTAAATAATTTCTTAGTTGGAATAGGTGCTGAAGAATATGCTCATAAAAATGGATTTGAAAGAAAAAATATGTTGACTGATAGAGCAAAGTTACATTATAAGAAGAGAAAAAAAGAAACTTTAGATAAGGGATTAAGTCCATATGCTGGTCATGATACTGTGGGTATGATATCTTTAGATAAAAATGGAAAGATGTGTGCAGCTACATCAACAAGTGGATTGTTCATGAAGAAAAGAGGTAGAATAGGAGATTCTGCACTATCTGGTTCGGGATTTTTTGTTGATAGTAGTGTAGGAGGAGCTACAGCTACTGGTCTGGGAGAAGATTTGATGAAGGGATGTATATCTTATGAGATAGTTAGACTTATGAAAGAAGGAAAACATCCACAAGAAGCGTGTGATATAGCAGTAAATGAACTTGACAAACAGCTTATCAAAAGAAGAGGAAAAGCTGGTGATTTATCATTAGTTGCCATGAATAATAAAGGTGAATGGGGAGTAGCTACAAATATAGCGGATTTTACTTTTTCAGTAGTAACTAAAGAGGAACCCCCTACTGTATATATTTCAAATAGAGTAGATGGAAAGACTATACATAAGGTTATATCAAATGAGTGGATGGAAGCATATGAAGCTAGAATAAAAGCACCAATAGAATTAAGTGAATAAAGTAGCTACATAATAAAGTAGAGTTTTTATAATAAGGAGATTTTTATGAATATCATAAGTAATAAAATAGATGAATTAAAAGAAGATTTATTAAGTGATATTATAGATATTGTAAAAATACCTAGTGTTAAAGGGGAGTCAGAAAATGGCTTCCCTTTTGGTGAAAAAGTAGGGGAAGCACTTAATAAAGCATTAGAAATTTCAGAAAAATTGGGATTTAAGATTAGAAATTTAGATAATTATATTGGTTATGCAGAATATGGAGATAGCGAAGAATATGTCTGTGTAATTGGGCATGTAGATGTTGTACATGAAGGAGAAGGTTGGAAGTATCAGCCTTATGAAGGAAAAGAAATTAAAGGAAGAATTTATGGCAGGGGAGTATTAGATAATAAAGGTCCTATAATGTCTGCTTTATATGGATTATATGCTATTAAAGAATTAAACCTAAAATTAGATAAAAAAATTAGGATAATATTTGGTACAAATGAAGAAAGTGGATTTGAAGATATACCATATTACTTGAAAAAAGAAAAAGCACCTATTATGGGATTTACACCAGATTGTAAGTATCCTGTTGTGTATGGTGAAAAAGGTATGGCTAAGATTAGAATCAAAAGTAAAAACAATTATGAAGAAGATACATTCTTAGGTTTTATAGAAAGTATGTCTGAAAATGTGCTTGTTACATATAAAGAGTTACATAAAGAAAATAGTAATATTATATTGGATATAAAGGTAAAATACGATTTTAGTTATAAACTAAAAGATGTGTTAGATGAGATAAAATGTAGTTTTCCAAGTAGTATTGAGATAGAGGTAATCTCTAATTTTAATCCTGTATACTTTGATAAAGAAAGTAAGCTTATTAAAAAACTTCAGATAGCTTATGAAAGGGTAACATCATTAGATGGAGCTCCAGTAACGACTAATGGAGGGACATATGCAAAAGTAATGCCAAATATAGTTCCATTTGGGCCTTCATTTCCAGGACAAAAAGGAATAGCTCATAATCCTGATGAATACATGGACATAGAAGATATAATATTAAATGCAAAGATATTTGCAAATGCAATATATGAATTGGCAAAGGAGTAGTTATGTTAGAGATAATAGGAATGACAGTAGAAGATGCTAAAATTATAGAAGATTGTGGTGCAGATAGAATAGAGTTAGTTAGTGCCTTAACTGAAGGTGGGTTGACACCAAGTTTTGGTCTTATAGAAAGAGTTGTTAACAGTGTAAAGATACCTGTGAACGTAATGGTAAGACATCATGCGAAAAGTTTTGTATATAGCAAAGAAGATATAAGTATAATGCAAAAAGATATAAGCGTAATTAAAGAGATTGGTGCTAATGGAGTTGTGTTTGGGGTATTGGATAAAAACAACAATATAGATGAGAAAAATCTAAATATCTTATTGAAATATTGTGATAATCTTGATGTTACATTTCATAGAGCTATAGACGAATCAAACACAATGGATAGTGTTAAAACTTTGAAGGATTATGATAAAATTACAAACATACTAACATCAGGGGGTAAAGGAAGTATAGTTGATAACATACAAATAATAAAGAATATGATGCTTAGTTCTAATCACATAAAAATTCTTTTAGGTGGAGGACTTAATTTTAATAATATAGAAAAAATAAAGGAATCAACTAAATCAAGTAATTTTCACTTTGGTACAGCTATTAGAATAAATAACAGTCCTTTTGAAGATATAGATAGACAAAAGCTTAAACAACTCGTAAATATAATTTCAAGATAGTTATAGATAAAAATATAAAATACTTAGTTTAAATAAAGAGTGTGAGTTAATTATAATTTGGGTATATGAATGTTAATAGGTATAAAATATGAAATTATTGTTGAGGGTGCTTTATCACTTTTGGATAGTATTAAATATAAATAATGAAAGAAAAGATAGAATATGGAGGTTTTAGAGGGTTTATATTTATAAAAGTTAAATGGCATATAATACATATAATTTCCTAAAATTACCAACTTATGACATGAATTCACATATTAATAAACAATTAATGGAGATTTTTGTGGATAGAAATGGATATAAGTAGTAGTAAAAATAGCTTTAAATAAACAAAAACAAGAGTTATTAACAATTTTATCCACATTATCCACAGGTATTTGTAATAATATTAATCCACATGAGTATTAAGATAACTAAAAATAATAAATAATTCTATCAATTGAATAGAAAAAATCATAAAAGTTAATAATAAAAAGAGGATTATGAGAGTTCGTGTAGAATATATTATTTAAAGTATAAATTTTCTTATACTGGCATAATTGAAGGGAGATGTACTTATGAACATAATTATATCTGGAAAACAAATCGAATTAACTGATGCAATAAAAAATAAAATCGAAAGCAAACTAAGTAAGTTAGATAATTACATCCATCCAGACACTGATGTAAAAGTTACAGTAAGTGCTAGAAAAGCAAGACAAAAAATAGAAGTAACAATAGCTACTGTAAATGGACCTATAATTAGAGCAGAAGATATGCAGGAAAATTTATACACAGCTATAGATGTGGTATACGATAAATTAAGTAAACAATTAAAAAAATATAAAAAGAGATTACAAGATAAACATAAAGATAACAAGAGTATAAGATTCCAAGATGCAGAGATAAATCTAGCTGATGAACAAGAGGATTATGGAGATGAAAATCAAGAGTTAGTAATTCAAAGACGTAAAAAATTTAGTGTTAAGCCAATGAGTGAAGAAGAAGCTGTATTACAGATGGAGTTAATAGGACATGATTTTTATATGTTCAAGAACATAGATTCAGATGAAATAGCAGTAGTTTATAAACGTCATAATGGTGGATATGGTATAATAGAACATGAATAAAGCAATTTAGATTTAATCATATTAGCTATCGATAAATAAATTATCGATAGCTTTTTAAATTAATATTAAAAGTATAGTTTTTATGGTAAAATGAATAATAGTACAATAAAGAACGAGGAGAGATGTAAAATATGAGCTTTATGGATAATTTATTCAACATGGCAGATAAAAAAGAATTAAAAAAGTTCAATAAAACTGTTGATATAATAGATTCATTAGAACCTAAGTTTGAATCTATGGCAGACTCGGAACTTAAAAATATGACAAATATATTTAAAGAGAGATTAGCAAATGGTGAAAGTATAGATGATATACTTCCAGAAGCTTTTGCAGTAGTTAGAGAAGTTTCTAAGAGAGTGTTAGGACTTAGACACTACAGAGTTCAAATGATTGGAGGTATAGTTCTACATCAAGGAAGAATAGCAGAAATGAAAACAGGTGAAGGTAAAACTTTGGTTGCAACTGCCCCTGTTTATTTGAATGCGCTTACTGGAAAAGGGGTACATGTTGTAACAGTAAATGATTACCTTGCAAAACGTGATAGAGACCAAATGGCAAAAATCTATGAGTTTTTAGGAATGAGTGTAGGTGTTATTATACATGGTCAAAATCCAAAAGTTAGAAAAGAGCAATATGATTGTGATATAACTTATGGTACAAATAATGAGTATGGATTTGACTACTTAAAGGACAATATGGTAATACACAAAGAGCAAAGAGTTCAAAGAGGATTAAATTATGCTATAGTGGATGAGGTTGACTCTATACTAATAGATGAGGCTAGAACACCACTTATAATATCTGGGCCTGGAGACAAATCAACTCACTTATATTCAGATGCAAATACATTTGTTTTAACTTTAAAACCAGATGATTATGAATTAGAAGAAAAAGATAAGGCTGTATCTCTAACAGCGTCAGGTATACAAAAAGCAGAAGTATATTTTAATGTTGATAATATAACAGATATATCTCATACAGAATTATATCATCATATAAATCAAGCTTTAAGAGCACATGTAATAATGAAGAAAGATGTTGATTATGTTGCTAAAGATGGAGAAATAGTAATAGTAGATGAGTTCACAGGTAGACTTATGTTTGGTAGAAGATATTCAGACGGTTTACATCAAGCAATAGAAGCAAAAGAAGGTCTTAAAATACAAAGAGAGTCCAAAACATTAGCTACTGTAACATTCCAAAATTACTTTAGAATGTACAAAAAACTTTCTGGTATGACTGGTACAGCAAAAACAGAAGAAGAAGAATTTAAAGCAATCTATAAAATGGATGTTTTCCAAGTGCCTACTAATAAACTTATGGTAAGAGAAGATTTACCAGATTGTGTATACAAAAGTGAAGCAGGTAAGTTTAATGCTGTAGCTCAAGAAATAATTGAAAGACATAAGGTTAATCAACCAATACTTGTAGGTACAGTATCAATAGAAAAGTCAGAGTTATTGTCACAAATACTAAAGAAAAAAGGTATTAAACATGAAGTATTAAACGCTAAACATCATAATAAAGAGGCAGAAATAATAGCACAAGCTGGTAGACTTGGAGCTGTTACAATAGCCACTAATATGGCTGGCCGTGGTACCGATATAGTTCTAGGTGGGAACCCAGAGTTCTTAACTAAGAGAGAAATGAGAAGAAATGGATTTAAAGAGGAAATAGTAAATAGAGTAGATACTCCAATAGAAGGAATACCTGTAAAAGGAAATGAGATTCTATTTGAAGCTAGAGCAGAGTATGAAAAACTATTTGAAAAGTTTAAGCAACAAACACAAGAAGAACAAAAACAAGTTATAGAAGCAGGTGGACTTGCTATAATTGGTACAGAAAGACACGAGTCTCGAAGAATAGATAACCAGTTGAGAGGTCGTGCTGGTCGTCAAGGTGACCCGGGTAGTTCAAGATTTTATATAGGTCTTGATGATGACCTTATGAGATTGTTTGGAAGTGATAGAATATCTGGAATCGTAGATAAAATCGGTCTTGAAGAAGATATGCCTATAGAACATAGAATATTGTCTAAATCTATTGAAGGAGCACAAAAGAAAGTCGAAGGTAAAAACTTTGGAATAAGAAAGCATGTACTTCAATACGATGATGTTATGAATAAACAAAGAGAAATAATATATGCAGAGAGAAAGCGTGTACTAGAAGGTGAAGATTTACAAGAACAAGTACAATCAATGACTCATTCTATAATAGAAGAAGCGGTTACTCTTTATACGCAAGATAAAGGATTTGATGAAGAAGGATTTAAAGAACATATGTATAATCTGTTCTTACCAAAAGGTAGTATAGAAATCCCAGAAATAGAAAAACTTAATCCAGTTGAAATAACAGAAAAGGTTTATGAAATAGCTATGAAGATATATACTTCAAAAGAAGAACAGGTTGGATATGAGAGAATGAGAGAGGTTGAGAGAGTAATCTTACTTCAAGCTGTTGATAACCATTGGATAGACCATATAGATGCTATGGACCAATTACGTCAAGGTATAGGTCTTCGTGCTGTAGGTCAACAAGATCCAGTTATTGCCTATAAAATGGAAGGTTTCGACATGTTTGATGAAATGAATAAACATATCAAGGAAGATACTGTAAGATATTTATTTAATATAACAATAGAAACTCCAGTGGAAAGAAAAGCAGTTGTAGATGTTGAAAATCTATCTTCTCCATCAGATGGAACACTTCCAACAAGTAAAACAGTTAAAAAAGATGAAAAAGTTGGAAGAAATGACTTATGCCCTTGTGGAAGTGGTAAGAAATATAAAAACTGTTGTGGAAGATAATCTCGGAGGATTAAATGTTAAAGTTACAAGAGTATAGACATAGTATGGAGCATATAGCTTCAAATTTAGAAGAATTGAGGGTTTCTCTTTGACATGGCTTCGTTGATGGAAAAAATACAAATCAATGAAGAAAAGATGAATAAACAAGACTTCTGGAACGATAATGAGGTCGCTCAAAGAGTACTTCAAGAAAATAAATCTTTAAAAGAGACATTAGAAGAATATGAAAGCTTAAAAAACTTATTAGAAGATATAGAAGTATTGATTGAAATAGGCATAGAAGAAGATGATGATTCTGTAGAAAAAGACATAGAAAAGTCCATAGAGTTAATAGAAGAAAAATTATCTGAAATAAAAATAAAAACTCTTCTAAATGGAGAGTATGATAAAAATAATGCTATATTATCTATAAACGCTGGTACTGGTGGTTTGGATGCTCAAGATTGGGCTCAAATGCTTTTGAGAATGTATATAAGATGGTCAGAAAGTAAAGGTTATAAAGTTAAGCTCTTAGATATAATATCAGACCCTGAGGCTGGAATAAAGACAGCTACAATTCTTGTAGAAGGAACAAATGCTTATGGATATTTAAAGAGTGAAAAGGGAGTTCATAGGTTGGTAAGAATATCTCCATTTGACCCATCAGGAAAAAGGCATACTTCATTTGCATCTATAGATGTAACACCAGAGCTAGATGAGAATATCGAAGTGGAAATTAATCCATCAGATTTGAAGATAGACACATATAGAGCATCTGGTGCTGGAGGTCAACATGTAAATACAACTGATTCAGCAGTTAGAATAACACATATTCCTACAGGTGTAGTAGTTCAGTGTCAAAATGAAAGGTCTCAACATCTGAACAAAGACAGAGCTATGAGACTTTTAATGGCAAAGTTGATAGAATTAAAAGAGTTAGAACAAAAAGAAAAAATAGAAGATATACAAGGAAAATACTCACAAATAACTTGGGGTAGTCAAATTAGGTCATATGTTTTTCAACCATATAAGCTGGTTAAAGACCATAGGACAAATGCTGAGTTTGGAAATGTAGATAGTGTAATGAATGGAAATATAGACTTGTTTATTAATGAATACTTAAAAATGAATAAAACAGTTTAATAAATATGCACTGTAATAAAGATATACGTATAGGAAGGTTAGTGTTTAATATGCACTTACAGCACTTAGGCTGAGGACTACAACCCTCAGCCTTCGTTCTGTCTTATTATACTTATGAAAAAACTAACATTAGGAGTGAATAAATTGGATATAAATCAAATCTTAAAAAAAGAATTTAATCTTAGAGATGAACAAATAAATAATACATTAAAACTTATTGATGAAGGAAATACAATACCATTTATAGCTAGATACAGAAAAGAAATGACCGGCGAAATGAGTGATGTTACATTAAGAGAATTCTATGAAAAATTGATGTATTTGAGAAACCTTCAAAGTAGAAAAGATGATGTAGTTAGACTAATAGATGAACAAGGTAAGTTAACAGATGAAATAACACAAAATATAGAAAAAGCAAAAACATTGCAAGAAGTAGAAGATATATATGCTCCATATAAGCAAAAGAAAAGAACCAGAGCAACAATAGCAAAAGAAAAAGGACTAGAAAACTTAGCATTGTCAATACTAGAGAATAATTTAGATAGTATAGAAATAGAGGCAAAGAATTATATAGATGAGGAGAAAGAAGTTCTTTCTGTTGAAGATGCTTTAAAAGGTGCTAGAGATATAATTGCAGAATTAGTATCAGATGATGCTAAGGTTAGAAAGTATATAAGAGAATTAGCTTTAAGAGAAGGCATGATAGTTAGCAAAAACTCTACTGATGAGAAATCAGTTTATGATATGTATTATGATTATAGTGAAGCAGTAAAAAGCATGGCTCCACACAGAGTTTTGGCAATAAATAGAGGAGAAAAAGAGAATTTTTTAAAGGTTAAGTTAGAAATAAATAATGATAAAGTTTTAAATTACATAATAAATGAATATGTAAATGATAAAAATTTTAAAAATAAAGAAGAAATCGTAAGTTCAATAGAAGATTCTTATAAAAGATTAATTTTTCCATCAATAGAAAGGGAAATAAGAAATCATTTAACAGAAATAGCTCAAGAAAGAGCTATAAGTGTATTTGGAAAAAATGTTAAAAGTTTATTACTTCAACCACCAGTTAAAGACAAAGTTGTTATGGGATTTGACCCTGCTTTTAGAACTGGATGTAAAATAGCTGTAGTAGATAAAAATGGTAAACTACTAGATTATACAACCGTATATCCAACAGACCCTCAAAATGATGTAGAAGGAGCAAAGAAAGTTTTAAAAGGATTGATTGAAAAATACGATATAGATATAATTTCAATTGGCAATGGGACTGCATCCAGAGAATCAGAGACTTTTGTATCAGAAATGATAAAAGAGATAGATAGAGAAGTACAGTATGTTATAGTTAGTGAAGCTGGAGCATCTGTTTATTCAGCATCTGAACTTGCAAATGAAGAACATCCAGATATAAATGTATCAATAAGGGGAGCTATATCTATAGCTAGAAGATTACAAGACCCATTAGCAGAACTTGTAAAAATAGACCCTAAAAGTATTGGTGTGGGTCAATATCAGCATGACTTAAATAAAAAGAGACTAGAAGAAGTACTAGATGGAGTTGTTGAAGATTCTGTAAATAGTGTTGGAGTAGATTTAAACACAGCATCATACTCTTTGCTAGAACATATTGCAGGAATAAGCAAGACCATTGCAAAAAATATAATAGCATATAGAGAAGAAAATGGAGATTTTACATCAAGAGCACAACTGAAAAAAGTAAAAAGACTGGGAGTTCAAGCATTTACTCAATGTGCTGGATTTATGAGAATTTTAGAGGGCAAAAATCCACTAGATAATACAGGTGTGCATCCTGAAAGTTATGACATATGTAAAAAAATGATTGAGATAATTGGATACTCTTTAGATGATGTAAAGAATAAAAATATAGAAGAAATAGATGAAAAAATAAAAGAGATTGGCTTGAAAGAATTAAGTGAAAAACTAGAAGTAGGACAAGTTACTTTAAAAGATATCATAGCTGAAATCAAGAAGCCAGGAAGAGACCCGAGAGAAGAAGGTATAAAACCTATACTTAGAACAGATGTCTTAAAAATTGAAGATATACAAGAAGGTATGACTTTAAAAGGTACAATAAGGAATGTTGTAGATTTTGGTGCATTTGTAGATATTGGAATAAAAAATGATGGATTAGTTCATAAATCAGAAATGAGTAATAGCTTTGTAAAAGACCCTATGAGTATTGTTACAGTAGGTGATATAGTAGATGTAAAAGTCATTGGAATTGACTTAAATAAAAAAAGAGTCGCCTTATCAATGAAAAAGTAGATAAGTTTATGTATGATTATAATGACCAAACTCTATGTCTGTAAACACGATTCATAGAATATATAAATATTAAAAAATGTAAAAGTATTTTGTAAGAAAATAGTGTTAAAAAGAAGTACGATAGTCTTGAAAATCAGGAGGAAAATGAATGGTTTTTATAAAAAATGGTAAAATAAATACCATAACAAATGGGATAATTCATGGAGATATCCTTATAGAAGAAGGAAAAATAATAGAAATAGGAAAAGATTTGATAGCACCTTTGGATGTAGATGTAATAGATGCTAGTGATAAACTTGTGTTTCCTGGATTTATAGATGCACATACTCATTTAGGTTTGTGGGAAGATGGTATAGGGTTTGAAGGAGCAGATGGAAATGAAGAAACTGACCCAATAACACCACAACTAAATCCTATAGATGGAATCAATCCAATGGATAGGACTTTTAAAGAAGCCTTTGAAGGTGGAATAACTTCTGTTTGTACAACTCCTGGAAGTGCAAATGTTATGGGTGGTCAATGTATAGCTATAAAAACATATGGAAAAAGAATTGATAAAATGGTAATAAAAAATCCAGTTGCATCTAAAATAGCATTTGGAGAAAATCCAAAGAGTTGTTATGGTCAGGATGATAAATCTCCTCAAACTAGAATGGCTATAGCAGCATTGATTAGAGAAAATTTAAAAAAAGCAGAAGAATATCTAGAAGATATTGATATGTATGAAAGTAATGATGAAGAAGATTGTGAAAAGCCTGAATACGATATAAAAATGGAAAGTTTAATACCTGTTTTAAGAAGAGAAATTCCTTTCAAGGCACATGCTCATAGAGCAGATGACATGTTTACAGCAATAAGAATTGCAAAAGAATTCAATTTAAAACTTACATTAGACCATTGTACAGAAGGTCATCTTATTGTAGATGAATTAATGGAGGAAGGATTTCCTGTAATAGTAGGTCCATCTTTATCAGAAAGGTCTAAATTTGAACTTAGAAATTTGACATTTAATACAGCTGGAATACTTTCAAATGCAGGTCTTAATGTATGTATAATGACAGACCATCCAGTAATACCAGTTCAATATCTTCCAATCTGTGCAGGTATTGCAGTCAAACATGGTATGAAAGAAGAAAAAGCAATAGAATCAATTACAATAAATCCAGCTAAGATTTTAGGGATAGAAGATAGAGTAGGCTCTATAGAAGTTGGTAAAGATGCAGACATAGTAATTTGGGATAATTCTCCACTGGAGATTCAAAGTAATGTACTTTACACTATAATAAATGGCAAAGTAGTATATGAGAAAAAATAACTTGACAATTATTAAAAAATTAACTAATATAAGAGTGTAAGGAAAATTAAAAATCAAAGAAGATCTTCGGGGCAGGGTGAAATTCCCTACCGGCGGTATAGCCCGCGAACTACTTAGGTGGTTGATTTGGTGAGATTCCAAAGCCGACAGTAAAGTCTGGATGAGAGAAGATATTTATGGAAGATAAATAAGTTTATTTTAGTTTGTTTAAACTATATCCATAAAAACTCGAAGATAGGGTCTTCGAGTTTTTTGTTTTTCCTAAAAAATATAAACATATTGATTAGGGGGAAAATAATTATGCAAAACACAGCAAAAAGAGGAAATATGATTTCAACAAGAACTTTAGTAGTAATGTCCATTTTATCTGCAATATCTTATTTATTAATGTTTATTCAAGCACCAATACCAGGTATATTTCCAGATTTCTTAAAAATAGACTTATCAGATATTCCAGCAATATTTGGAGGAATGTCTCTAGGACCATTAGTTGGATTTGGAATAGTTGTAGTAAAAAATGTGCTACAAGCGATAACAGCAACAACAACTGGAGGAATAGGAGAATTTGCAAATATATTAATTGGTGGTTCTTATGTAATGATACTTTGTTATTCATATAAGAGAAGCAGAGACTTAAAAGGTGTGTTGATTGGTTTTGTATTAGGAACAATAGCTATGACTATAATTGGTTCATTAGTAAATTATTTTGTAATGTTGCCATTTTATGGTAAATTTATGGGACTAAACGCTATAATAGGTTTAGGTTCAGCTATAAATCCTCAAGTTCATGATTTATTCACTTTTGTAATTTGGATTATAGCTCCATTTAATGTCTTGAAGGCTGTTATAATATCTTTAGTAACAGTACCACTTTATAAAAAAATGGGAAATATAATAAAAAATAATTAGACAAGAAAATATAAAATTTCAAAATTAAATGTATTGAATAGCCATAATTTATTTGTAACTTCAGTCCTATATTGTGATTGATATATTAAATATATTATGGCTTTATTAATTTATCAAAAAATGTATATAAAATAAGAAATATTTAGACAAATTTAATTTTTAAAATAAAGGAAGAATTAAAACGATTAACTATTAAAATATGAAAAAGGTATCTACAATATACAGAGCGAATTCATAATAAACAAAAAATAAAGCTACTATTAAAAATATATAAAGATTAATAATCAAATTTTTAATAGTAACTAATTTAATAATGATGGGAGTGTATATTCATGAGCTTATCTAAAAAAATAAAAAAACTATTTTTAGATGATAAAGGGTATTATTTTAATAGTAATTGGGAAAATATTCATATTGGTATTTATGATACAAAATTAGGAGATTCTTTAAAGTATATCACTAATGAATATATTGAAAATATGGAAAGGGTAAAGTACGATTATCGTGAATTAAAAAATATAAAAAATCAAACAGATGGTATGTGTATTTTAGCTATAAGGCAGAGTTATAAGGCATTAGAGTATGTAAAAAATCAAACAGAAGAAATATGTTTAGAAGCTATAAAGTACAACTATAGAGCACTTGAATATGTAAAAGAACAAACAGAGTATCTATGTCTTGAAGCTATAAAAAAGGATTGTAATGCACTTAAGTATGTACGAAATCAAACAGAGGAGCTTATTATAAAAGCAATAAGACACTCTTCCAATATAGATGTTGTAAGTATATTAAAGGCTTTAGATGTTCAAACAAGAGGTATATGTTTAGAAGCAATTAAAAAAGATGGCAGGTGTCTTGCATATGTTAGAGAGCAGAGTGAAGAATTATGTATAGAAGCCATTAAGCAAAATTATAAAGCATTAAAATATGTACAAAATCAAACGGAAAAAATGTGTATAGAATCTGTAAGCCAAAATGGTATGGCATTACAATATGTAAATAAACAAACTGACAAAATATGTATGGAAGCTGTCAAACAAGATGGCAGGAGTCTACAATTTGTTAATAATAAGACAGAAGAAATATGTATAAATGCGATAAGATATTTAAATAAAAGATACAATATTAAAGATGTATTATGTTACATAGATAACTATACAGAGGATATATGTATAGAGATTGTAAGACAAAATGGAAAGATGCTCATGTATATAAAAAATCAAACAGAAAGAATGTGTATTGAAGCAGTAAAAGAGAATTATAAGTCTCTTAAGTATGTAAAAGAGCAATCTGAGAGAATATGTAAAGAAGCATTAAAGCAAAATTATAAAGCAAAAGAGTACGTAAAAATTGCTATTGACGATTGTATATAAGGTGTAGATAAAGCCATCAATAGTAAAAGATAAAAAAAGATAAATACAAGTACTTTATAATAATCTAGGCTTATACTATAATTAATTAAGCAGTGATATAAATTCACATGACGATTATATCAAAATGGAGATGAATTGATGGTAAAAATATACTTAGAAAATGAAAATAAAACTAGAGAAATAGGATATAAATTAGGTAAACTTTTAAAAGAAGGTAGTGTTATCTGTTTAGTAGGAGATTTAGGGGCTGGCAAAACTACAATGACACAAAGTTTGGCAGATTCATTAGGTATAAAAGATTATATAACAAGTCCTACTTTTACTATAATAAATGAATATGAAGGGAAAATACCTTTGTATCATTTTGATGTTTATAGAATAGTTAGTAGTGATGAAATGTATGATATTGGATATGATGAATATATAAATTCAAATGGAATTTGTATAATAGAATGGGCTAATCTAATAGAAGAGATACTTCCAAAAGAATATTTAAATATAGAATTGAGATATAAGGATGAAGGAAGAGAAATGATATTAACTCCAAAAGGAGAGGTTTATAAAGAGATAGTTGAGGAGCTGACTAAATAATGAAAATACTAGGTATGGATACATCTTCTATGGCAGCAAGTGTATCAGTTGTTGAAGATGATAACTTAATATGTGAGTTTACAGTGAATAACAAAACAACACATTCACAAAAGCTTATGCCAATGATAGAAAATATGTTAAGCATAAGTGATTTAAGTATAAAAGATATGGATTTATTGGCTGTATGTATAGGGCCAGGTTCATTTACAGGTCTTAGAATAGGTATGGCCACAGTAAAAGCTATTGCTCATGTAAATAATATACCAATAATAGCTGTGAATTCTTTAGAATCTCTAGCAAATAACATGAATTTCTGTGATAGAAAGATATGTTGTATATTAGATGCACAAAAAAATCAAGTTTATTCAGCTAAATACAAGTTTGAAAATGGAGAGCTGATAGAATTAGATGGTGTTGATGTTGTAGAATTTGATACTTTAGTGGATGAAATTGTATCAAGTAACGAAGAATTTATAATAGTTGGAGAAGCTGTATACAAATATAAAGATAAGCTAGAGAATATAAAAAATATAAAAATACTCTCACAAGCTCATAATGTATCTAATGCAGGAAGCTTATGTTCTCTAGCACTAAATAAATATAATAAAAATATAGATGTACATACTTGTTATACAATAAATCCTATGTATATCAGAAAATCTCAAGCTGAAGTACAATATGATGAAAAAATGAAGAGGCTAAATAATGAAAGATAATACAAAATTAATAGCAGATGATATAAAAATAGAAGAAATGACCATTAAAGATATAGATGAAGTTTTTGAAGTAGAAAAAAATTGTTTTGAAGATTACTGGTCAAAAGAGTCTTTTAGAAAAGAGTTGTCTAATGAAGTCGCAAGGTATATAGTAGCTAAGTTAGATGGAAAAATTGTTGGATATGTGGGAATTTGGCTTATATTTGATGAAGGCCATATAAATAATGTGGCTGTTCATAGTGACTATAGAGGTAAAAAAATAGGGGACAAGTTAATAAAAGGCATAGTTGATTTATGTAAAGATAATAATATTGCATCTATGACATTAGAAGTTAGAGCATCAAATAAAATAGCACAAAATTTATATAGAAAATATGGATTTAAAATGGGTGGAATAAGAAAAGAATACTACAGTGATAATAAAGAAGATGCAATTATAATGTGGAACCAATTAAAAGAGGTGTAGAGTTTATGAGTGATATAATAACATTAGCTATAGAAAGTAGTTGTGATGAAACAGCTGCATCAGTTTTAAAAAATGGTAGAGAAGTACTTTCAAACATAATCTCTACTCAAATAGAGACACATAAAAAATTTGGCGGTGTAGTTCCTGAGGTAGCTTCAAGAAAACATGTGGAGAATATTGATATAGTTGTTCAAGAAGCTTTATACAAAGCAAATATAGGATTTAGTGATATAGACCATATTGCAGTTACATATGGACCTGGATTAGTAGGAGCTTTATTAGTAGGTCTATCTTATGCTAAGGCACTTGCATATACCTTGAATATTCCACTTGTAGGAGTGAATCATATAGAAGGTCATCTAAGTGCAAATTATATAGAGCATAAGGACTTGAAACCTCCTTTTATAACATTGATAGTATCTGGAGGTCATACTCATTTAGTAGAAGTTAAAGATTATGGTAAATATGAAATTTTAGGAAAGACAAGAGATGATGCGTCTGGAGAAGCCTTCGATAAGATTTCAAGAGCTATGAATTTGGGTTACCCAGGAGGGCCTATTATTGATAATTTAGCTAAAAAGGGAAATAAGTATGCTATAGAATTTCCAAGAGCTTATTTAGAAGAGGATAGCTATGACTTTAGTTTTAGTGGTCTAAAATCTTCTGTATTAAATTATCTAAATGGAAAAAGGATGAAAAATGAAGAAATAGTAGTTGAAGATGTTGCTGCATCTTTTCAAGAGGCTGTAGTTGAAGTTTTAACTACTAAAGCATTAAAAGCAGTAAAAGATAAAGGCTATAATATCATAACTCTTTCTGGTGGAGTTGCTTCTAATTCAGGTCTTAGAGCTAAAATAACAGAGCTTGCAAAAGAGAGTGGTATTGTTGTTAAATATCCTCCTCTAATTTTATGCACAGACAATGCAGCCATGATAGGGTGTGCAGGATATTATAATTTTATAAATGGTAAAACACATGATATGAGTCTAAATGCAGTTCCAAATTTAAAGATAAATCAGTAATATGAACCAAATTTATAAATATATTAAGAAATTGTTTTAAAACAATAAATAAAAGTAAAATTAAATATAATAAAATAAGTTCAGTATATATTAAAACTTGAAGTAAAACTATATATAACCTTTATATTCTGATGAATTTCAATGTGTTTAGGATATAAATATTATTTATGGTTTGAATTTGCTTCAAGTTTTATTTTTTTGTAGAAGGATTATTTTAAAAAGTGGGTAATGTGCCCTTTTTTTTCATTGTAAAAAAGTTTTATACTAATTATAGAAATATTAAGGAGGGGAAGAAATGAGTCAAAGTAAAGAAGAGAAAATAAGAAGTATTTTGGAAGCAAAAAATATTAAGTCAAATTTTCAGAATAAAGAAAATTTAAATGAATTTAATGAAAAAAAAGCAAGTAAAAGAGCTGACGATTTATTAAATGTATACTACAATACATTATCTACAGCTGATATGGAATTTCCATATTGGTATAATAGAGAATATAGAAAATCAGATGGTGATATACCAGTAGTTAGAAGAGCTAAAGCTCTTAAAGCTGCTTTTTCCCATATGACTCCAAATATAATACCAGGTGAAAAGATAGTAATGCAAAAAACACGACATTATAGAGGGTCATTCCCAATGCCTTGGGTAAGTGAAAGTTTCTTCGTGGCTCAAGGAGAACAAATGAAGGAAGAAGCGAAGAAGTTAGCTAGTAACACAGCAGATGAACTTACAAAATTTGGTTCTGGTGGGGGAAATGTAACTGAAAGCTTTGGAAATGTTGTTTCAATAGCTGGTAAATTTGGAATGAGAAAAGAAGAAGTACCTGTACTTGTAAAAATGGCTAAGGAATGGGTTGGAAAATCCGTTGAAGATTTAGGTTTTCACTATGAAAAAATGATGCCAGATTATGATTTGAAAGAAAATTTAATGAGTACACTTATTTGTATGTTCGATTCAGGGTATACACTTCCTCAAGGTAGAGAAGTTATAAATTACTTTTATCCTTTAAATTATGGATTAGATGGAATTATAGAAATGGCAATGGAATGTAAAAAAGCAGTTGCAGGAAATGCATCTGGAGATGGGCTTATTGGAATGGACCGTCTATATTTTTATGAGGCTGTTATTCAAGTTATTGAAGGATTACAAACTTGGATTTTAAATTATGCAAAGCATGCAAAATATTTAGAAAGTATAGAGACGGATTTAGAAGCTAAAAAAGAATATTCAGATTTAGTGGAAATATTAGAACATATTGCACATAAACAACCTCGTACATTTAGAGAAGCCATTCAATTGACTTATACAATTCATATAGCATCAGTAAATGAGGATGCTATATCTGGTATGTCTATAGGTCGTTTTGGTCAAATTTTATATCCTTGGTATGAACAAGATATAGAAAAAGGAATAATTACAAAAGAAGAGGTTATAGAATTATTGGAGCTTTATAGGATAAAAATCACTTGTATTGACTGTTTTGCTTCAGCAGGTGTAAATGGAGGAGTATTATCAGGAAATACATTTAATACTTTATCTATAGGTGGATTAAGAGAAGATGGTTCTACAGGAGCTAACGAATTAGAAGAGTTATTATTAGAAGCAAGTATGAGATGTAGAACTCCTCAACCTAGTTTAACTATGTTATATGATGAAAAGCTTCCAGAAGATTTCTTAATGAAAGCTGCTGAATGTACAAAGCTTGGTTCTGGTTATCCAGCATGGGTGAATAACTCAAATGGAACAACATTTATGATGAAACAATTTGCTGAGGAAGGTATGACTGTTGAGGAAGCAAGAGCATTTGCATTAGGCGGATGTTTGGAAACATCTCCAGGATGTTGGAAACAATTGATTTTAAATGGAAAAACATACTCTATTGCAGGTGGAGCAGGACAATCTGCTGGCTCTGGAGTCCATTTTATAGCTAATCCTAAAATCTTAGAACTTGTTCTTATGAATGGTAAGGACCATCGTATGAATATACAAGTATTTGAACCTCATAATAAGCCATTAGATACTTATGAAGAAGTTATAGAAGTATTTAAAGATTATTATAAACAAGCAATAAATGTTTTAGAAAGAGCAAACAATATTGAGTTAGATATATGGAGAAAATTTGATACTTCTATAATAAATTCACTATTAAAACCAGACTGTTTAGACAAAGGTCAACATATAGGAAATATGGGGTATCGTTATAATGCAACATTAAATGTAGAAACTTGTGGTACTGTTACTATGGTTAATTCATTTGCAGCGCTTAAAAAACTTGTATATGATGACAAAGCGTTTACAATAGAGGAAATGAAGGATGCTATATTAAATAACTTTGGATTTAAAGATGCATTAGAAGTTGGAAATTATTCTATGGCAGACCAAGTAAAAGTAGATAAAACTGGTAAGTATGATGTTATTTACAAGGCCTGTCTTGATGCACCTAAATATGGAAATAATGATTTATATGCAGATAATATTCTTAAAAACTATGAGGTATGGTTATCAAAAGTATGTGAAGAAGCACAATCTTTATATGCTAAGAAGATGTATCCTTGCCAAATATCTGTTTCTACACATGGACCACAAGGAGCTGCTACTTTGGCTACTCCAGATGGTAGACTAAGTGGAACAACATATTCAGATGGTTCAGTTTCTGCATATGCAGGAACAGATAAAAATGGTGTATATGCATTATTTGAGTCTGCAACTATTTGGGACCAAGCAGTAGTTCAAAATTCTCAGATGAATTTAAAACTTCATCCGACAACTATAAAAGGACAACAAGGTACTAAAAAATTATTAGATTTAACAAGAAGTTATTTAAGAAAAGGTGGATTCCATATTCAATATAATGTTGTAGATTCAGAAACATTGAAAGATGCACAAAAAAATCCTGACAATTATCGCCAATTAATGGTACGTGTTGCTGGATTTACTCAATATTGGTGTGAATTAGGTAAACCAATACAAGATGAAGTAATTGCTAGAACAGAGTATGAAGGGGTGTAAAATATGAGAAAGCATAGTGATTGTATGAATTTTTGTGCAGTAGATGCAACCAAAGGAATTTGTAGATTATCAAAACAAATGATTAATTTAGATGATGAAGCATGTCCAGAAATAAAAGCAATGCCAAAATGTAAAAATTGTAAAAATTTTGTTGATGCTAATGATGAAGGCATAGGTAAATGTGTTGGGTTAGAAAAGGAAGATTGGGTATATTCAACATTGAATGCAATTACCTGTGAAGGACATGTGTTTAATGAGTAATCAAAATAAACTAGAGGGTATGATTTTTGATGTACAAAGCTTTTCAGTCCATGATGGACCAGGTTGTAGAACAACTGTATTTTTAAATGGGTGTCCACTTAGTTGTAAATGGTGTGCAAATCCAGAAAGTTGGACTATTAGACCACATATGATGTTTAGTGAGTTATCTTGTCAATACGAAAATGGATGTACTGTATGTCATGGTAAATGTAGAAATGGTGCATTGAGTTTTAATCTTGATAATAAGCCAATTATAGACTGGAACATATGTAAGGACTGTGAAAGTTTTGAATGTGTCAACTCATGTTATTATAATGCGTTTAAATTATGTGCAAAACCTTATACTGTAGATGAACTTGTACAGGTAATTAAACGTGATTCTAATAATTGGAGAAGTAACGGAGGAGTAACATTTAGTGGAGGTGAGCCACTACTTCAACATGAATTTTTACATGAAGTATTATTGAAGTGTCATGAGGTAAATATACACACTGCCATTGAAACGAGTGCATGTGTATCAAATGAAGTTTTTAATAAAATATTTAAAGATATTGATTTTGCATTTATTGATATAAAGCACATGGATAGAGAAAAGCATAAAGAACAAACAGGTGTATATAATGATTTAATACTAGAAAATATATCAAACCTTGTGAATTCTGACTGGAATGGAAGATTAGTACTTAGGGTACCAGTTATCTCTGGGTTTAATGATAGCACTGAAAATATAAATGATATTATATCTTTTATGCACAAAAATAATTTAGTAGAGATTAACCTATTACCATTTCACAGATTAGGAGAATCAAAGTGGATTCAATTAGGCAAGGAATACGAGTATTCTGATAAGGGAGATGTTGATGAAGAACATCTTGAAGAATTACAAGATATATTTTTAGATAATGGTATAGCTTGTTATGTTGGTCATGAGACAGCATTTTAAAAGCAAGTATTATAAGAATTAATTTAAAAGAGGATGTTACACTAAAAGCTAGTGTGACATCCTTTTTCGAGTGAAAAATAATTAAGCAAAGTTTTTGTCTATTCTACATATTTTTTATATTACATCATAGTTATAAAGATTGATTTAAATTTATACATTAGTATCTCTTTTTTATAGCTTAAATTATGACTAGAAAGTATACTACGTTTATCTTGTAGTAGAAGATTTATGGTAAAATATTACTATAAAAAAATTAAGAGAATCTGTCTTAGAAATAAACAAAAATAACCATTAGGAGGAAGACATCTATATGAATAAGTTATGGAACAACTTGATTATTAAGAACAAAGACAAAAAAGTACGTTCAGGGTGGATTATTATAGCTGTTATGGCTACCTTTTACATACTTGAGTATTATTCAGGATTTATACTTATAGAAGTATTACGAAAGATTTTGATTGCTACAGGAGATATTAATCAAAAAACAAACTATTTTTCAGAATATGCCAATTGGCTAAATGATGTTGGTTTACCAATTATACTTCAAATTTTAACAGATGCACTTATGATTATCATACCTATAATCACATGGAGATTTATTATGAAAAATCCGATTAGCGAAATGGGATTACATTCTTTTAAGGTTAAGAAAAAAGACAGCTATGTAGGAATGTTATTAGGAATATTTAATTGTACAGTAATCTTTATTATAACAATAACAGTTGGTGGTGGGCATGTTGTTTCATGGGTACCAAAAATTTCATCTTTAACAGTTTCCTGGATAGTTGTATTTGTTGTAGTTGCTTTTGCAGAAGAAATTTTAAATCGCGGCTTTTTTATGGCAGTTTTACGAAGATGTAAAAATGTTTATTTTATAATGATTGTTCCATCTGTTATTTTTGGACTGATTTATATATGGAATCCCGATGTGACATTTTTGTCTGTAGTTAATATTATAATTATTGGAATTCTTTTTTCATATATGTTTATAAAATCTTCGAATATTTGGATGTGTATAGGTTACCATTTTACATGGAATGTATTTCAAGGGATTATATATGGTATGCCCGTTAGTGGGCTTCAAGTACCAGGTATTATAACTACACAAATAAATCATAGCAATCTATTAAATGGTGGGATGTTTGGTATTGAAGGTGGAATTTCGACTACTTTTGTTAACATGCTTAGTTTTATATTTGTATGGTACTATTATAGAGATTCTAAGTATGATTTTGTTAGTAACAAAGTAAATGTACACAATATTAAGAATTAGTTAATTAGTTTAAATATTAAACAGGGTTTTGATTGTTTTTTTAATTTTTTATATGTCTGGATAGCCTTATTTTATCAGCTATCCAGACATTTTTAATTTTGGTTTATACTGTTAACTTTTTATATTTTAACCCTTAGGCGTGGTATATATCGTGCTAAATTTCTATGCTATCAGACTTCGCATTTCTGTTTTTACTCCCTCAAACAAGATTTACTACACATCATATAAATGATGTCCAAGCTCTTCTGTTTCATTGGAATCTGCGACAGATGTCTGTTTTTTACAAGATTAAAATTTATATTATATGATATAATCAACTCAACTATTTCAATAAGACTTATAATTTTTTTATTTATACTATATCTTATTGAAATCTGTATAGTTTAATTTTACTTATATAGTATAAATAAAATATGTGTGTATCAAGGAGGAAATATGAAGTTTTTAAATGCTTTAATAGTGGTTGAAGATATTGAGAAATCAAAAAAGTTTTATTATGATGTTTTAGGATTAAAAGTAATTTGTGATTTTGGAGAAAATGCCGTATTAGATGGTAATATATCATTACAAGAAAAGAAACTTTGGTTAGAGTTTATTAATAAGAGTGATAATGAAGTTAAGTTCAATGGAAATGATGCTGAGTTATATTTTGAGGAAGAATATTTTGATACTTTTATTGAAAGATTGAGTGCAATGAAAGATATAGATTACGTTCATCTAGCTGTAGAACATAGTTGGGGACAAAGAGCAATTAGATTTTATGATTTAGATGGGCATATTATTGAGGTTGGAGAAACTATGTCATCTGTATGCAGACGTTTTTTAGATAGTGGGCTTTCAATGGATGAGGTAGCCAAAAGAATGGATGTGACTGTTGAATATATTGAATCAGTTTTAGATTAGATAGATTATATTAAAATAAAAGAGCTTTTAAAATAAAGTGTGTATTCTTCTAAAAAGTGGTGATAATTAAAATATTAAATATCACTATATAAAGGAAGGTGCACACTTTTTATGTTTAACAAAAACGAAATATTAAAAAAACTTATTGAAGAA